>JAGVKL010000006.1 GCA_020050595.1 Legionellales bacterium | reverse complement strand
GGCAACAATATCCAATCCACCAAATCCTCTTAATATCAGTACGGTGGGATTTTTTGTTAAACCATGTAGCCTGGTTGCTTGCAACCAGGGACTTTAAGTATTGATGTAAGCTATGGCCTTCTTTCCTGGTTGCAAGCAACCAGGCTACCGTTTAATAAGTGACGATGCCTCAGGGCCCAACCTACGGAAAATTTGCCTATACGAGAGTCGCACCCCAAACTATGATGCACGTGCATAAATTACATAGATTCGCTCAAGATTAACACGTTGCTTGGCCTTCCAAAGCTCCAAATTTGTTGGCACCTGCATCCAACTTTCAGCACTACCAAGCTTTGCCGAACCGCGACCGTCAGGGAGCGGATCCAAACCGCATTCCTATTTCCCACATAGGCAAGAAGTCAATAATGTGGTATACTAATGCTCTGATGCGCTTCGTACTCGATAATGAATATCCCCGCATGTATAACCCTATAATTCTGTATTTTTGCCAAATTGAAGGTTTCTTATGATAGAAAGTATCCGCAACATCGCCATTATTGCTCATGTTGACCATGGTAAAACAACCTTGGTTGATAAATTATTACAACAAACCGGTACCTTAAACGAACGTGCTCCTAAAGTAGAGCGCGTTATGGACTCCAATGCCTTGGAAAAAGAGCGCGGGATTACCATTCTTGCTAAAAATACTTGTGTACACTGGCAAGGGTATCAAATTAATATTGTTGACACCCCAGGACATGCTGATTTTGGTGGCGAAGTAGAGCGCATTCTTTCCATGGTGGATAGCGTATTACTATTAGTAGACGCCGTTGACGGCCCCATGCCCCAAACACGGTTTGTAACGCAAAAAGCATTTGCCCGCGGATTAAATCCCATTGTTGTGATTAATAAAATTGACCGACCAGGAGCCAGGCCGGATTGGGTGATGGATCAAGTCTTTGATCTTTTTGATAATTTAGGTGCTAATGATACGCAATTGGACTTCCCTGTTGTCTATACGTCTGCTTTAAACGGCTATGCCAAGCTTGATTTAAACGATGAAGCAGACACCATGGATGCTTTATTAAAAACCATTGTCAATGAAGTTTCTCCCCCTTCAGTCGATGTAGACGGGCCTTTCCAAATGCAAATTAGCTCACTTGATTACTCCTCTTATGTAGGAACTATCGGTATCGGCCGAGTAAGCCGCGGCCATATTAAAGCGAAATCGCCGGTAAAAATTATCAATAAAGACGGTGAAATTCGTAGCGGCCGGCTACTGCAATTATTAGGCTTTAAGGGGCTGGAGCGGGTAGAAATGGAGGAGGCTCGCGCAGGGGATATTATTGCCATCACGGGTATCGATCAGCTCAATATTTCCGATACCATTTGTGATCCTAATACGGTTGAAGCGCTACCTCCTCTAACGGTGGATGAGCCTACGATTAGCATGACATTTCAAGTCAATGATTCTCCTTTTGCAGGTCAAGAAGGTAAATACGTCACCAGTCGTAAGGTTCGCGAGCGCTTGCAAACCGAACTGCTGCACAATGTTGCCCTGCGCGTCGAAGATACGGAAGATCCTGATAAATTTAGAGTTTCTGGACGAGGGGAGCTGCATTTATCCATTTTAATTGAAAACATGCGACGTGAAGGCTATGAGCTTGCTATTTCAAAGCCTGAGGTCATTTTGCGCGAAGAAGAAGGAGTAGCGCTTGAGCCCTATGAGCGCCTTACCGTAGACATTGAGGAAACGCATCAAGGCAGTATCATGGAAAAATTGGGCGAGCGCCGCGGTGATATGCAAAATATGTCCCCTGATGGCAAAGGACGGGTACGGTTAGACTACATTATTCCTACCCGCGGTCTGATTGGCTTTCATACCGAATTTTTATCTGCTACATCGGGCACCGGTTTGATGTATCATGTTTATGATCATTACGGCCCTGCTATTCGCGGTAAAATTGGCAAGCGCAATAACGGCGTTTTAATTGCCAACTGCCAGGGTATTGCGCGTGCTTTTGCTTTATTCAACTTGCAGGAGCGAGGACGGCTATTCATTGAGCCTCAAACGGTCTGTTATGAAGGAATGATTGTAGGCATTCACGCTCGTGACAATGATTTAGTGGTGAATGTGACAAAGGAAAAGCAATTAACCAATATTCGTGCTTCAGGTAGTGATGAAAATATTATTTTAACACCGGCTATTAAATTTTCTTTAGAGCAAGCGCTAGAATTTATTGATGATGATGAACTGGTAGAGGTAACGCCGCAATCTATACGCTTGCGGAAAAAAGAATTAAAAGAAACCGATAGGAAGCGAACGGCACGTACGTTGGCAGAGGAATAGGAAAGACATAACACCTCCGCGCTATCGAATGATACTGTCTCTTGATCGCAATGAGGCATGGAAAGAGCACCATAGGGTTGGATGTTCTATGTTAGACCGTTGCGGACAGGGATGTACGCAGCGATCGCAGGGATGCGGGTTCGTCTAACATAGAACATCCAACCCTATGGTGCGTCGCACTCGCACAACTGTGACTAAGAATCAGTAGCCTTACGGTGATACCAAACAGGATACAAACATGGCCAAACAAACGTTTAAACGCGTGATCTTATATGCACGCCAACACCGCGCTAATCAAGGAGTAAGCGAAACGCTGCAGCGGTTGGCAGACTTTTTGCAGGGACAAAAAATTGAAGCCTTTTTAGATGTGGATACGGCATGCCATTTCTCCCTTTCCCTTCCCGTCTTAAAACGTCATGATATGAGAAAACAAGATCTTATCATCGTGGTTGGCGGGGATGGGAGCCTCTTATCCGCAGCTCGTATGGCTATTAGCGCTAATGCAGCCGTGATTGGGATCAACCGCGGCCGCTTAGGTTTTTTGACTGATATTTCTCCCCAAGATATGGAAACAGCCCTTCTACGCGTCTTTGCCGGGGAGTACTATGAGGAAAAACGTTTTTTACTGCAAACACGGGTTCATGATCAGGCAACAACGCATTATCAAGGCGATGCACTGAACGATGTAGTCTTAAGCGGCGGGAGTGAAACTCATCTAATCGAATTTGATGTTTATATTAATCAGCAATTTGTAAGCCATTATCGTGCGGACGGTTTGATTGTCTCCACCCCCACAGGCTCTACGGCTTATGCTTTATCCGCTGGCGGCCCTATTATGCATCCTGAGCTAAATGCCATCGTTATTGTACCTATGTTTTCTCACAGTTTAAGCTCTCGCCCCTTGGTAATTGATGGGGAGGCGGATATTGATTTACGAATCAGCAACCACAATGAAAACGATTTACAAATCAGCTGCGATGGGCATGAGTCTCACCTCGTAAAACCAAGTCAACATGTAGCTATTAAGAAAAATACTCACCAATTACGATTGTTGCACCCACTTGATTACCACTATTATGATACGTTAAGAATTAAATTAGGCTGGGGATTTAAACCATTAGGGTAATGCTATGCTCACAACTTTGCGCATTGAAAATTTCGCCATTGTTTCCCAACTTGAGTTAGATTTCGCTCATGGTATGACCACATTTACGGGTGAAACAGGTGCTGGTAAATCCATTATGATCGATGCTTTAATGCTCGCTTTAGGTGAGCGCGCGGATGCTTCTGTTATTCGCAATGGCGCTGATAAATGTGATATTAGCGCCTGCTTTGATATTAGACCCCTTCAGAAACTCGCTGAGGAGAGGCCTATTGATTTTGAATCACCTCCGACTCGCTGGCTGGCCGAACATGATGTTGCCCATGATGGAGAAATTGTTTTACGACGGATTATTTATGCTGAGGGGCGTTCTAAATCGTCCATTAATGGCCAACCTTTTCCCTTACAAAAAATAAAAGAGCTCAGTGAAATGCTGGTTGATATCCACGGCCAACATCAACATCAAACACTTCTACAACATCCAACGCATCGTCAGCAATTGGACCAATATGCAAATCATGGTGATTTAATAGAAGATGTTCGTCGTCTTTATACCGAATGCCAGCGGATCAAAAATGAATTAGCGCATTTAGCTGATCAAGCTTCAGCTAAAGAAGAGGCCTCGCTTTTACAACAACAAATTAATGAATTAAATGCGTTAAGGATGAGAGAAGGAGAGATGCAGGAGTTAAATCAAGAGCACCAACTCTTACATCATGCCCGCGAATACCTTGAGCATACACAACAAATGATTGAATTATTAAATGCCGATGATGCACCCTCCATTCGACGAGGATTAAGCCATATTTTACAACTCCTTAGTACATTTCCCGACGAGCATGCTTCTATTAAAAATATAAATGAGCTAATTAACAATGCGTTAATTCAATGCGATGAAGCATTGGATGAAATCAATAAATTTTCAGGCCAAGTCGTTCTAGATCCTGGGCGGTTACAAGAAGTTGAGGAGCGTATTAGTCAATTACACCAAACCGCACGTAAATACCACGTCGACACCCATCAATTACCCGCCCATCTGCTTTACTTAGAGCAAGAGCTTCATCGCTTGCAAGACGCTGAATCCATGCAATACCGGTTACAACAACAATACGATGAATCCATCAAAGCTTATGAGAAAGCAGCGCTTACGCTACGGGCTTCACGGCAAAAATATGCTAAAAAGCTAGCCGAGGAAATTACTCTGCATATTCGCGAACTTGGTATGCCAAAAGGATTTATTACCATTGAGATATCACCCCTTGAAAAAATGCAGGCTCATGGCCTAGATAAAGTAGAGTACCAAGTATGCACCAACCCGGGTATGCCCGTCGATTCGCTGGCGAAGGTCGCTTCGGGCGGAGAATTATCGCGCATTGGCCTTGCCATTCACATCATTACCGCGGAGCGAGGAGCTACCCCTACTTTATTATTTGATGAGGTCGATGTGGGCATTGGCGGGGCTACTGCAGCTTTGGTAGGACAGTTATTAAGAAATTTAGGTGAGCGGTTACAAGTCTTCTGCGTCACTCATCAACCTCAAGTTGCTGCCTCTGCCCATCATCATTTTATGGTGGAAAAAGAGTGTAAAAATGATCAAACATTCTCGCGAGTTATCCCGCTAGAAGCAGCGGATAAAGTTAATGAAATTGCCCGGATGTTAGGTGGTCTTACCATTACAGAGCAATCTCGCTCGCACGCAAGGGAATTACTGGGGATTGAGTAATTCTTCTCTGGGGAAGATGTTCTCCTTTCTTCTCTTGTTTTTAACCTAAATTCGGCAGTTGAATCGTGACGAGAATCGCTAATGTGCTGAAGATTCAACTGCCGAATTTAGGTTAAAATAAACAGGTTATCTTTAGGGTCTGTTGACATTTCACCTCAGATCCTAATGTGATGCAACACGCTCTACAAAACAAAGGAATGTCACATGACTCCGTTTTTTTTCATCTTTGGCTTTGGTTATACGTCCACAGCGCTTGCGCCCAGGCTAATTGCAGAGGGCTTTAAGGTCATTGGAACCTCACGTACTAAGGATGAGCAACGACAGAATAATTTAGGCATCAAATTAATTGATTTCGACTATCCCTGCATTGAGAATTACATAAGCTTAGCTACTCATCTTTTGATTTGTATTCCTCCTACCAGCACCTTGAGTGATAGGGTGTTAATTAAATACGGTGAGTTAATTAAAAAACAAGCCCCCTATCTTAAATGGCTTGGCTATCTTTCTTCTACTGGTGTTTATGGCGATCATCAAGGAAATTGGGTTAGTGAGGAAAGTAAATGCATTCCCCATACACCAACTGGAATAACGCGCTTAAAAGCAGAGCAGGCCTGGTTTTCATTTGCCCAAGAACATCAATTGCCCCTTCATATCTTTAGGCTATCAGGTATTTATGGGCCAGGAAGAAACGTGCTTGAACGCTTGATGCAAGGTAAAAAGCAGAGCGTTTTCAAAAAAAATCAGGTATTTTGTCGCATTCATGTGGACGACATTGTTACTACGCTTCTTGCGTCAATTCAAGCTCCCAATCCCTTATCGATTTATAATGTCTCTGATGATGAACCAGCGCCTGCCCATGTGGTTGAGAACTACGCTGCCAATCTCCTTCACCGGGAGCCGCTTCCTTTGATTCTTTTTTCAGAAGCCGAGTTATCACCCATGGAACAAGAATTTTATGCGAATAACCGCCGGGTTTCTAATTTAAAAATTAAAAAGGAGTTGAATGTTTCTTTAAAATACCCAACCTACAGAGAAGGATTAACCCAAATTTGGAGAAATGATTTTGCGCAGAAATAAGCTAAAGAAACCGCGCAATACAAAGAAAGGAAATAAACCATGAACATTCTAATTGCAGGAGCGTCTGGATTTATTGGTACAGTATTAGCCAATCACCTCTCACAAAGTCATAAGATTACCGTGCTTGGCCGCAAATTAGAAAAACTAGAGTCGATTTTTTCAAAAGATATCCATAAATTAACTTGGGACAACTTAAAAACCTCGGATGGCAAACAATACGATCTCATAATCAATTTATCCGGCTCTAGTATTGGCGATAAACGCTGGAGCTCAAAGGTAAAAAAAGAGCTTATTGAATCGCGCACTAAAACCAATCAGCAACTGGTTGAATGGCTTATTAATCACCATGCTAAACCTCGTTTTTTTTGTGCCAATGCCGTAGGAATCTATGGTGCACAAGAACTTAGTACTGACGCCCTTGATGAAGAGTCTTTTCTTCCTCTATCATCGGATGATTTTTTACAACACATAGGACTTATCTGGGAACAGTCCCTTAAGAGTGCCATCGATGCAGGAATACCTGTGACTACATTAAGATTTGGTGTTGTATTAAAGAAAAACGAAGGCATGCTTAAAAAACTAGAATTGCCGTTTCGCTTAGGATTAGGAAGTGTTTTGGGTAGTGGTAATCAGACACTATCATGGATTTATTATAAAGATTTAATCAATGCGATTCATTTTCTTATAGAACATCAAGAAATAACTGGGCCAGTTAACTTGACAAGTCCTTACCCAATTACGCAAGAAGAGTTTGCACGACAGCTTGCAAAAGTGCTAAAACGGCCTCTCTTTCTTAAAACACCAGGGTTCATTATTAAGATTTTTTTTGGTGAGATGGGTGAGTATTTATTACTCAAAGGACAAAAAATTCTCCCTAAACGTTTGAATGAACTCGGTTTTAAATTCACTTACCCCAAGATAGAATCTGTACTAATCGAAGAGTTTGACAAAGCCACAACCAATAAGGACAAATGATGAATGGGGCCCTGAGGTATCTAAACCATGTAGCCTGGTTGCTTGCAACCAGGGACTTTAAGTGTTGATGCAAGTCATGGCATGCTTTCCTGGTTGCAAGCAACCAGGCTACCGTTTAATAAGTGGCGATACCTCAGGGTTGGGCCACTGCTTAGCGGGGTTTCCAGTGCTCTAGCTTTGGTGTTTCTAATGATAGTGCCCTGACGATTTTCCTCGAAATAGATGATACGCATAAAGTGTGTAAGCAAGGAGTATGGGTAGCATAATAACTACACCGATTAGGATAAAAATCAGTGTTGAATCAGGAGCTGCAGCTTCCCAAATAGTCACCTGATGCGGGATTAAGTAAGGGTAAACGCTAATTGCAATTCCTATATAGGCACATAAAAATACGACGATGCTATAAATGAATGGCTTGTATTCTCTTTCTGTATTTAGGTTCTGCCATATTTTGTAAATAGCAATTAGCGTAACTAAGGGTAAGGGGCTTAATAGGAGCATATTCGGGAAGCTATACCAACGATGGAAGATTTCATCGCTGTGTAACGGGGTCCAAATACTCACAAAAATCAAGAACAAACTAACCAATACGAGCAATCCTCGTGCGTAATGATTCGCCTTACGCTGAAGCCTACCTGTGCTTTTAATAATCATCCAGGTCGATCCTAAAAGGGCATAGCCACACACCAACGCGATGCCCGTACACAGGCTAAAAGGTGTTAACCAATCAGGATTGTTAATAGTCATTGCAGACTCATCGATAGCAAACCCTTGGACAAACGCGCCTAGGATAACCCCCTGAAAGAACGCTGCTGCAATAGAGCTGATTGAAAATATCCAATTCCATATGGCTTTTGACCTTTTTGCCTTGAAGCGAAACTCAAAGCTTACCCCGCGGAATATCAATGCAATCAACATCAGCATGATGGGCATATAAAGAATTGGCAACAGTAGACCATACACGTTAGGAAACCCACCGTAAAGCATGGCTCCTCCAAAAACAAGCCACGTTTCGTTACCGTCCCAAACTGGAGCGATGGAGTTCATCATGGTATCACGCTCTTTTTCGTTGGAGGTAAACGGAAAGAGAATGCCAATGCCCAAATCAAAACCATCCAAAATAACATACATTAAAATGATGAACCCAAGCAGTGCTGCAAAAATAAAAGGCAACATTATTTTTCCTCCCTGGGAATATCAGTCATGTACTGGAAGGCATGGTGTTCAATTTCATCCTTGGTCAAGGTCTCTGGGCCATGCGCTATAAGCTTCAGCAAATAATAGAGATAAAAACCAAAAATAACGCCATAAGCAAGAATCAGCAACGTGAAAGAAATAAGTACCTCTTCATAGCCTATTGAAGATACAGCTTCCTTGGTCTTTAACAAATGATACACAACCCAAGGCTGCCGACCCATTTCTGCCGTTAACCACCCGGCAATACTTGCAACAAATCCTAATGGTGCCATGGCAAGGCACCAACGGTGAAACCAGGAGCGCTTAAACAATGTGCCTTTTAAGTAGAAGCAAATCCCCACCAACGCCGTAAACAACATCAAAATGCCAATCCCTACCATGATACGGAATGAAAAAAATACAGGAAGCACACGCGGTTGTTCAGCAAGGGGAACGGAGCTTAAGCCGATAAGCTCTCCATCCCAATCATGGGTATTAATCAAGCTTGCAAGTTTTGGCAAAGCAACTTCATAAAGATTTTTTTGTTTTTCTTGTGAGGGAATAGCAAATAATACCAGTGGAGCTCCTTTTTGTGTCTGCCAAATTCCCTCCATTGCCGCTGTCTTTAAAGGTTGGTAGCGATGCACATTAATACCTACCACATCGCCTATACCTATTTGCAAGGGAACTAAAATTAAAGCCGCCCATAAACTAAACGACAGACATCGTTTGGCAATCACCTCAAACGTTCCTTTTAATAAATAATACCCAGAAACGGCCATAATCACAAAAGCAGTCGTCACATAAGAGGCCAATAACATGTGAATAAAACGGGGAATAAAGCTAGGGTTAAATACAACCGCCCACCAGTGATCAACGATATATTTTCCATCGGTAAACTCATAACCAGCTGGAGTTTGCATCCACGAATTCGCTGACATGATCCAAAATGCAGATACCGTAGTACCCATCGTCACCAAAAGAGTAGCCATAAAATGAAGCGCCGGCGGGACTCTTTTCCAACCAAAAAGCATAACTCCTAAAAAACCCGCTTCGAGAAAAAAAGCAGTCAGGGTTTCGTAAGCAAATAAGGCGCCTAAAACATTACCAAATTGGGTAATGAATGGTCCAAAATTCGTGCCAATTTGGTAAGCCAAGACAATTCCAGACACCACGCCCATGCCAAACGTCAAGGCGAAAATTTTAGTCCAAAGCTTGCAGATCTTAAGGTAAATGGGGTTTTTCGTTTTCAGCCAAGTTGCTTCCATGATCACAAGAAATACCGCAAGACCGAGATTTAAGGTGGGAAATAAAATATGAAAGCCAATACTAAAACCAAATTGAATGCGAGATAGAATTTCCACCAGCATAAAAGGCCCCAAGTACATGAGCGAATGCGCTTAGTATAACATATTCGCGCTTAAAACCACGTCTGAAAAAGCGGTTACGGCAGGGCCATTTAACTCATTGATTTTCCCTTCCCCCCTTGGGGAGAAGGTGTCGCGCAGCGACGGATGAGGGTGTTTTCGGTTGGCACAATGTTAAAAAGGTTAAACCTAGAAAAAGCAGTAGCCCTCTATTACGACTGCCTAGTGCTCTTTCTAGGTTTATAGCCGACCAGCATCTAATGCGGCCATTACTTCCATTGCCTTAAGAAAAATGGCCTTTTTCTTTTCCTGGCTCATTTTATCCCAATTTAGGTACGCATAATGAAGACGTGGATTATTTTTAAGCAGGTCTTGATGTCGAGCCATAAAATTCCAATAGAGCGAATTAAATGGGCATGCGTTTTCGCCAACCACCTCACCAGGATTATAAACGCATGTCTGACAAAAATTGCTCATTTTTTGAATGTACTTACCACTTGCAGCATATGGCTTACTTGCCAGCACCCCACCATCGGCATAAAGGGCCATCCCAAGGGTGTTTGGCAACTCTACCCATTCATAAGCATCAGCATAGACAGCTAAATACCACTCACATACTTCTTTGGGATGAAGCCCCGCTAAGAGCGCAAAATTGCCAGTAACCATCAAACGCTGAATATGATGAGAGTAGGCTTCTGCTTGCGTCTGTCGCACCACTTCTTTCATACAAAACATCTGCGTGTCTTGCCCCCAAAATAATGCAGGCAAGGGTTTGGATGCATTAAAATAATTTCTGTTTGCATAATCAGGCATCAAACGCCAGTAGATGCCACGGACATACTCACGCCATCCTAAAATTTGACGAATAAAACCTTCGGCAGCATTCAAGGGGCATTTTTTCTGTTGAAAAGCATCTTCTGCCATCCGACACAATTCCAAAGGCAGTAAAAGTCCTGTATTCAGATAAAAAGACAATTTCGAGTGGTATAAATTGACTTCGCTGGCACGCATCGCATCTTGGTAATCACCAAAATACATTAAGCAATGCTCTATAAAGTAATTAGCTTCACCAAGCGCCTGCTCACGAGTCACTGCAAAATTAAAGGGATGCAATTGGCCAAAATGATTGGAAAACTCCTTTTCCACTAAACTTAAAACAGCGGAAGTCTCTTCATCTATAGGATGTGTCAGCCGACTAGGGAAGGCCTTAATGTGATTTGCATTTTTTCGATTTTGCCCATCATAATTCCAAGCTCCTCCTGCTGGCTTACCTTGACTATCCACGAGAATACGGTGTTTTTGACGCATCATTCGGTAAAAGTACTCCATGCGCCATTGTTTTTTATTCTTTACCCAATGGTTAAATTCGTCTATCGAGCATAAAAATCGATTATCTTCATGGATAGTGAGCGGGCTCAAGCCTTGTTTTTCTAGGGCTGCCATTTTGTGTAAGACACGCCACTCGCCAGGGTGAGTGACATGCACCTCTGAAATATTTTCTTCGTGAATTACCCGAGAGAGCTCGCCCTCAAAACAACCTGTGTTACCAGCATCATCGTATCTAGTGTAACGTACTCGATACCCCATCTCTTTTAATCGCGCGGCAAAATGACGCATCGCTGAAAATAAAAAAGCAATTTTTTTAGGGTGATGCTTAACGTAAGTGGCTTCCTCCATTACCTCGCAAAGGAAAACCAGATCATCGCGCTTATCAATTGCAGCGAGCGAGGCAAGTGAATCAGTGAGTTGATCACCTAAAAGGAAACATAATTTCACTATTAGCTACCCTAAACTTTAAGCTTGGGACGAATAGCACTTAAGCCACCATCCACCGCAAGGACCTGGCCCGTTATCCAATTGTTAATCGGGTTAAGAAAAAATAAGATAGCCTGAGCTACATCATCTGGCTGTCCAATTCGCCCTAGAGCGTGCATCGCTGCAGAGGCTTTAGCAACCAATTGATTCTTAAGTAACGCATCTGTCAAAGGTGATTTAACCATCCCAGGGGCCACCACATTGAATCGCAAATTAGAAGTGGCATACGTTGCTGCTGCTGACTGCGCTAAGCCAATAACCCCTGCTTTGGCTGCAGCAATCGCTTCATGATTAGCAAGCCCGGTTAATGCAGCCGCTGATGCAATCAGCACGACAGAGCCACCGTGAGTCATCCTCTTTCCTGCTGCGCGCACAACTGCAAATGATGTCGTCAAAGACGTATTGATTGTTTTTTGAAACTCTTCAAAACTTGTTGCATGCGCGCTCTTAAGTAATAAAGAACCCGCGCAATTCACCACCCCATCAAGGACCCCTGCTTGCTCGAATACAGTATCAACTGCATTAAAGTCAGATGCATCCAATATAAAATCGGGGGTTATTTTATCTTTACTTTGTGCAGTAGTTAGAACCTCATTCCCCTGTTGTTTAAGTTGATCAACTATCGATTGACCAATTGCACTGCTTGCAGCGATAATCAGATATCGAGCCATGCATTCATCTACCTTCGTCGTAAAAAAATCTACTATGAAGGAGAGCACGCTTGTTTTCAAGTCTTAATCATTATTAAGTGATGACCAGCCGTGCGCATCCAGATACGATTGGGTGAACAATTGGGGATTAATGTAATGAAGTCTTTAGGATTTTTGATCCGCAGCTGGATTGTCAGTGAAAATAACTACAACCCTGATGAGCCATTAAGTAATAAAATTGATTGGACTCGGGCGATTCCTTTCATTATGATTAATCTTAGTTGCTTGTTGGCTTTCTATGTACGTTTCAGTTGGATTGCTATTAGTACCGCCGTTATTCTCTATTTTTTTCGTTTATTTACCATCGGTGCTTTTTATCATCGTTATTTTTCTCATAAGGCATTCAAAACCAATCGCTTTTGGCAATTCATTTTTGCAGCCCTTGCAGGAACTTCTGCTCAACGCGGTCCTCTCTGGTGGGCGGCACATCATAGGCAGCACCACATGGTTTCTGATACGCCGGAAGACGCACACTCCCCAGTACAACACGGCTTTTGGTGGAGCCATGTAGGTTGGTTTCTAACAAAAAAACATTACCATTATAATCCTGAGCGTGTTAGGGATTTGGAGAAATACCCCGAGCTTGTTTTTCTCGAGCGCTATGACATTTTGATGCCTGCATCATTGTTTTTTATTCTTTTTATAAGCGGTTGGCTACTCGAAACTTATCAACCTCAATACAATACAGGTATTGGCGAAATGCTTGTTTGGGGCTTTAGCATCTCCCTAGTCGCATTATTTAATACAACAGTCATTATCAATTCTCTATGTCACGTGTATGGTACAAAGCGTTATGAAACAACGGATAACAGTAAAAATAATTTTTTCTTTGCCCTAATTACACTTGGCGAAGGTTGGCATAATAATCACCATCACTATCCCGCATCAGCTTGCCAGGGTTTTCGATGGTGGGAAATTGATATTACCTATTACCTAATCAAAGCTTTAGAAGTAATGGGCATCGTTTGGGATGTTAAACCGGTACCTCGATCTGTATTAGAGCAGGACTTGGCCAAAAATTAACCGTTGATAGTTATGGAGAGCGATGATGAAATTTATAGGACTTTTTTTCTTAACGATGATATTTGTCTTTTTATTGGATATGCTTTGGTTAGGCCTCATTGCCAAAAATATTTACGCAGAAAACATCGGCATACTATTACGTAAATCGGCTGAGGGCATGGCCCCTATCTGGCCCGCTGCAGTAGTAGTTTATGTGTGCATCACCCTAGGTATCCTTTGTTTTGTTCTTCCTCTAGCCCATGGAAATTATATGCAGGCCCTAGCCAGAGGAGTAATGCTTGGCCTTGTGACCTACGGGATTTATGATTTCACCAATTACTCAATCCTCGCGAACTGGCCTTGGAAAATAACATTAATCGATTTTATTTGGGGTATGGTCTTATGTGGCCTGAGTAGTTTATTTGCTGTCTTCATTCAGAACCGACTTTTTTCTTAAACCAAGGAAAAAACATTGAAGTTTGCTTTTGATAGTCAATGTATTTTTGTCCTCTTGATTGTATGGAGCCTCTTTCTGTCAAGGGGCCTGTCATACGGGTAAAAATAACATACAGCATCAAAGGCGAAAGTAAGCTTAAGTACCCCATGTTTGACTGTACCGCAAACAAAGCGAAACCTATCCAGCATAACCAATCAAAAAAATAATTGGGATGACGTGAATAATTCCATAAGCCTTTGTTACAGACCTCCCCTTTATGCCCAATTTTAAAACGTCGCAGCTGCAAATCAGCCAAAGTCTCTCCCATAATGCCTGCTAAAATAATGCAAAATGCAAGGCTATCTAGCCAGCTAATCTCAGTCATCCCTGATTTGCTAATCAGAAAAAATACACTTGAAATGATTAGAATTAAAAGCCCTTGGAGTTGAAAATTAAGAAAAAAACCAAGAGACGGACTTATTTTCCAATTGGTACTGAGTTGGATATAACGCTTGTCAACATGTCCTTTTCTTATTCGTGTGTACCATAGATAGAATGCGAGGCGTAAAGCCCATAGAATAAGAAGGGAGCCAATAATCAGCGTGCGAAGGCTTAGCGGTGTTAAGCTTAAATAAATTAAACCTGAAACCATTAACCCTAATGACCAAGAAACATCAACAACGGAGGGATTTTTTAAAATACGATACAATCCCCATATGAAACTCATTTGTAAAATAAGATAAATTACTACAATGCCGACAGAATACATTATTTATTATCCTTTACTATTTGGTAGAAGTAGATGCAAAATGGTAGTAAAAAAGACCAAATTATCCCAATAAAAAGACACGTCGTATTGCTGCCATAAGGAAAAAAAGCAGCGCTTACGCTTCCTCCGATCCGAAACGCCAAAGCAAAACCTAGAAATGACAAAAATCCGAGTAGAACTAGGTGGTCAAAGAGCCGACTTAAGGTGGCATATAAAATAACTGTAAAGCTTATCCATATCGTCATCATCCAAGGAGAAGTAAAATAAGGGGCAAAGGGATTTGCTGAATAAATTACAATTCCTTTATAAACCAGGGCACTATCGATTAGCGTACTGAAAAAGACGACAATCGATAATAGAATACATAGTCCTTTTAGGGTTCTTCCTGTTTGATATTGCCAATACAATTGCAATACAACACAACTTAGTACGATAAGAGGGCTTATCCATGCATATCCGCGAGCAGCAAGGCTGATGCCTGCGAACCAAGCGATATAATAAGCAATGACATGAATCAAGTAATGTAATGTATTCATCGTCTCTTTCGCCATAAAGCATGAATATCACTAATGTAATTGGTCTGAAAACCTGCAGCACAATAACTAAAATAGAATTCCCACGTGCGCATAAAAGAGTCATTAAAGCCTTGGGCAAGAATTTCTTGTTTGTTCGCTAATAATTTTTTATGCCAATCATTCAAAGTGGAGACATAATGTTGGCCTATGTCTTCAAATGACAGTAATTGCAGTGTTGTTTGGCGAGCAATTGATTTACTTATCGAGAATACTGAGGGCAGGCAACCCCCAGGAAAAATATATTTCTTAATAAAATCAACTTCATCTTTTGCCGCTTCATAGGCTTGATCATTAATCACGATTGCCTGCAAGAAAAATAAACCTTCCGGTTTAAGAAGCTGGTTGCATTGATGAAAAAAGGTATCAAAATACCGATGTCCAACTGCTTCAATCATCTCGATTGAAACTACTTTATCATATTGTCCGGAAAGGTTTCTGTAATCTTCTTTTAATAATTCAATCTGATGGATTAAACCTAATTGACGGATTTTTTCTTGAACATAGAGGTATTGCTTTTCCGAAATGGTCGTTGTAGTGACCTTACACCCATACTCCTGCGCCACATAACATGCAAATCCGCCCCATCCTGTGCCTATTTCCAATAGATGATCAGAGGGCTTTAATTGTAATGCATTACAAATGGCTTGTATCTTAGTCTTGGCTGCTTCCTCCAAACTGATTTCCGCTGGTTTATAAAGCGCACAGGAATACATCATTGACGGGTCAAGAATTAATTTAAAGAACTCATTCCCCAAATCGTAGTGGGCTAGAATATTCTCTTTAGCTCGACGAATCGAGTTAATTTTTAATTTATAGCTTAGTGTTCTCATCAAACTAAACACACGGGCAATGGGACTCTCAATATTATTGAAGAGGGAGTCATTTTTAATAAAAAGCGTGATTAATTTTTGTAGATTGTCAGTGTCCCAATCGCCGTCGATGTAACTTTTTCCAGCACCAACAGACCCTCCCAGCAGAATTGCTCTATAAGCGCTGGGATGATTGATAGTAAGGGTAGCCATTAAATCATTTTTTTCTTGTTCATGGCCAAATACATAGCGGCCCTCATGATCCTTGACTTCGATGGCGCCATGCGTGATGCCTTTTAATAACTCGAAAAAGATTTTTTTAGAGAATTTTACACTCAGGGTGGATAAATAATTGTTTTGATCCATTTCATATCCTTTTATTGGAGCTTGGATGCGCGTGGAATGGAACTCCCTTCATCCATAATTTTAATGCCTGCCAATAAATTGCAGTTACAACTTTATAGGTTATTAGCGGATGACGCCAGAATGCTTTTTTGATTGCCGAGTTATCTTGCGCCTTTAAACTTAATGTCGCATCAAAATTTTTCTTTCCTTCACTAAAATTCTCCATATGAACAACTATTTTTTGTTTACTTAATTTTAAATTCAATTGATAAGTATAATTCATGGACATAAAGGGAGATACATGCAGCTCTTTTTGAAATCGATAAGAATAGATTTCATTTTTAGGTTTAGCAGAATGCTTAAGAACATAATTATGCCGCTCTCCCCAGGGCGTATTGGTGACCTCCAAAATTAAATAATCCAAATTTTTATTCGCTTCATCAAAAATAAAATAAATACTGATGGGGTTAAAACAATATCCTAAGCAACTCAGTTGAGTTAATAAATAGATGTTTCCTTTTGGGTAAATCGTGTACCGATTCATAACCAACTGGCGGGCATACTCGTCAAGAGGGATGGACGATTCGTGAAGATAATTTTTTCGTCTAAATGAGAACCAATTAAATTTCTCTATGGAAACGTGTTTAATGTCTTTGAACGTGGTATTTATGTTAGCCAGATCAAACCAGAACATAAATAACTTATATGAAAACTGGTGTCGTTTTGGAGCAAAGCGGCGATGACGTACATGACCTGTAAAAATGAGCGGTTTTATCATCTAGGTTCCTAAAAGCTTACAGGTATTGATTGCACTATTGACACCATCTTCATGAAAGCCATAACCCCAATAACTCCCTACATAGTACGTATTATTCACTCCATTAATCAAATCAATTTGCTTTTGAGCTTTTAACGCAGACACATTCAAACAGGGATGCGCATATTTAAAGGATTGGATTATTTGATTTTCAGCAATTTCATTAGCAAGATTAACCGATACAAAAAAATCTTGGTTGGAAGGAATGGATTGCAATCGATTCATGTAGTAAGTGAGTGTCGGTGCTGTGCTTTGGTTATCAAGGTAATTCCAACTTGCCCAAGCCCTTTTATTCTTGGGCATTATATTTCTATCTTTATGAAGGACTACCTCATTCTCCGTGTATTTTATTGCCGACAAAATATCGATTTCTTCAGGAGTAGGTTTCTCGAGCATCGTTAATGCTTGATCACTGTGAGTAGCGCATACGACAGCATCAAATACTTGCTCATGAGAGTTAACTAATATTTTAATCTTATCATGTTCTCGTTTTATTCGTTCTACTTTGCAATTTAAGTAAACTTTATCTTTTAGCCTCTCAATCATCGGTGCAATGTAGTTTTTTGAGCCTTGTTTAACGACATACCAGATAGGTCGGTTGAATAAATCAAGAAGCCCATGATTATTATAAAATTGTAATATAAATAAAGCAGAACAATTTAGAGCATCTTCTTTATTCTTAGACCAAATAGCAGCGAGCATTGGAACAAGGTAACATTCTCTAAATTGCTCCGAGTACTTGTTTTTTGTGATGAAGTCATTAATAGTTACACCGAGATCATTCGTTTGGGCCAAGAACTTTTTTGCATCGTAATTAAATAAAATAATGTCTTTGATGAGGTGATAAAAGTCTAATTTAAATAGGTTTTGACGATCGGAGAAAAGGGTATTTAAATTATGACCGCTGTATTCAAGCTTCCGACGATCACAGCGATAACTAAAACTCATTTCGCTGCGTTGGATTGGTACATTTAACTCTTCGAGCAATTTACAAAAATTGGGGTATGTTCTTTGATTAAAAACGATAAAGCCCGTATCAATCGAGTATATTGATTCTTCGATTTTCACCGATACAGTATGTGTATGACCACCAAGATAATCGTTAGCTTCAAATAATGAAACATCATGGTCTTTGCTTAATATATAGGAGCTCGTTAAACCAGATATCCCCGAGCCAACCACTGCGATCCTTTTCTTCAAAAACAATTCCTTTTTATCAGTTTAATTGTTAATTTATTTAGAAGCAGATACATTATAAAGGTTATGTTCCCCCAGAGATTTATGGGCAAATAAGCATTATAGGTTTATTTTTGGATCAGCGCGAAACCAGTTGCTCGATGGGCAGTATATGTGAAATATTATATCTATTTTCAAAAAGAATTATACCCTCCGCATGCAATTATACCCAATAAAATCATGAAGTAGATTAAAAATAGTGCATTCATACTATGCAACGTCAGGGATGTTGCCTAGTAACGATTCGTTAGAATAAATTTGGAATTAAAGTAGGTAACGTCCCTGAAGTTTTTTTGAACTTGGTTTAAGCACAGATTGTTCCATTCCCTCTCCCCAACCCTCTCCCGCGAAAGCACCATCTTACTACTCAAATTCCTTGCGCGGGAGAGGGGGCAGATTGAAGCAAAATGAAAAATCTGTGCCTAAACCAAGTTCAAAAAAACTTCAGGGACGTTACCTAATTAATACGTATATATAGGCGGGGGTGATTAAAAGAGCGGTCAATTAAAAGATGGCGGCCTTGCGAGCAACCCAGGGGTTACGAAGGAAGAAGTCTGCTTAAAATAAAGTATCGAACAGATGATTTATGCTTTCAATCAAATCTATATAGCCTGGACTTTGGACAAACGCAGTTTTATCCTATTCGCTCAATAATTTTAATCTGTTTTTCCTCGGGGATTTCATTAAACGATAAAAAATTTAAATTAGGAATATTTGGCTTAAACAACCGCTCTAACATTTCCCTCAATTCATGACTAAGCAATAGAATCGTTGGTAGAGATTTCAACTCACACATACGAACATACTCAAGAAAACTATTATATAATTTATCAGTCAATCCTGGCTCAATCACGATTATCTTTTCATTTATCCCCTGATTCGTCTGAACGGATTTTAATAGAATCTGTGCCAACTCATTATCAATCACCGCAACAGGGAGTTCTTTTTGATTTCCACAAATACTATATACGATCAGATGTTTCAACGCGATACGGACTGAAGCAGTCAATGCTTCCTGATCTTTAACCCTTGCCCAAGAATCCACCATTTTTTCCGCAATAGTTCGAAAATCAATCAATGGAATGTCAGACTGTAATAATTTTTGCAAAACGGTAACTACGACATTTAAAGGAATAGCACTCACGCCCGAGGTAAATGCTTCTGTTAATTTGGGGTCGGTGTTGGCTAATCTATTAATCAATTGTTGAACTTCTTCATAGCCTAAAATATGTGCCGTATTCGAACGAATCACTTGGTTGAGATTGGTGGCAATAACCGTGCTTACATCAACGATGGTATAACCAAGGCCTTGAGCATAATCCTTTTGCCCTTCTGAAATCCAATAACCATCCAAACCAAATGTTGGATCTTTACAGGGAATACCAGATAAAGGTTTATCAATTTGCTCAGCACTAATAGCAAGGCTCTTATCAGGATAAACCGTTGCTTGTGCCACAACTACGCCTTTGAGATAAATACGATAAACATTAGAAGGTAAATCAAGATTATCTTTGACATGAATACTTGGTATCAAAAATCCTAAATCTTGAGATATTTTTTTTCTAATACCTTTAATGCGTGAAATCAGCTGCCCATCTTTTTTAACACCTATTAAATGAATTAAGCCATACCCAATTTCCAACGCAATCCGATCAATAGGAGTAACATCATTCCAATCAATGTCTTGATTTGTTAGTGCCGCCTTCGCATCTTGTTGTACTGCTACTGGATTGTCTGGAGTACCATCAGCAAGAGCAAGCTCTCTTTTTTTCTTGGAAGAGGGTAATAAATAAGTTGCCCCGGCAATAATTAACGCAAATGAAAGCAGCGGTAAATGCGGCATTTTTGGAATCAATGCCAAACCTGCCATGACTAGCGATGTTAAAATTAAAGGGCGCGGATTATTAAAAAGCTGAGTCATGGTTTGTTGTCCCATATCTTGCTCATTTGAAACTCGCGTTACCAAGATAGCAGCAGATATGGATAAAAGGAGTGCAGGAATTTGTGCAACTAAACCATCACCAATGGTCAGAATGGAAAAATCCATGGAGGCATCTCGAAAAGACATGCCATTTTGAAAAACACCGATAATGATGCCACCGACTAAATTAATAAATAAAATTAATAATCCAGCAATTGCATCACCGCGTACAAACTTACTCGCACCATCCATTGATCCATAAAAATCAGCTTCTTGAATCACTTCTTGGCGTCGTTTTTTAGCTTCATCCTGGCCTATTATTCCCGCATTTAAATCAGCATCAATAGACATTTGCTTTCCTGGCATCGCATCCAACGTAAAGCGTGCACTGACCTCTGAAATTCGTCCCGCACCCTTGGTGACAACGATAAAATTAATGATCATAAGAATGGTAAAAATAATCAGACCAACAACAAAATTTCCACCAATTACTACTTCACCAAAAGCGCGAATCACTTCCCCTGCTGCTTGCGGCCCTTCATGGCCATGCAGTAGTACAACACGTGTAGAAGCGATATTTAATGTTAATCGAAGAAGGGTCGTAATTAATAAAATGGTTGGATATATACTAAACTCAAGCGGACGAATAACATAAATACAAACCATTAAAATAATTAAAGAAACGGAGATATTGAATGAAAATAAAAAATCCAACACATAAGGCGGCAACGGGATGATGACCATAATCAGCATGGCTAAAACCAAAATAGCAGCACCTATGCTTGTCGTTTTTATAGATGTTAAATTACGTGCTTGAGTCATAACATGCTTCTCTAAAAATGGAACGATTTAGGAATTTTTAATTCTTTGGAGTAAACGGGTTTTTCTGCCAAACCACGCTGATAATTTTTTAATTGCATCACATAAGATAAAACCATAGCAACCGCCATATACAACTCAGGATGAATATACGTACCCACTTTACCCGTAAAATAAATGGCTCGTGCTAATTGCGGCGATTCATAAATTGGAATGGAATTTTTTATAGCCAACAAACGGATTTCAGCCGCCATGTAATCAACACCCTTTGCCATAATTTTAGGAGCTTTATCCTTGGTTTCGTTATAGCGAAGAGCAATAGCGTAATGGGTCGGATTTGTAATAATAACGGTTGATTGCGGCACAGCTAATTGGATGCTTCGACGTGCGATGGCTTGCTGAGCAGCTCGTATTTTACGCTTTATGTCGGGACTTCCTTCACTATCTTTCTGTTCGTCTTTGATTTCCTGCGATGTCATTTTTACTTTTTTATTATACGTAATAAAGTTATACAACAGATCAACCAAAGACAATACAATGATGGGCAATACCATGTACATAAAAAACAAACGAATCAGTTGATAGGCTTGCATGAGAGCGTTGCTACGATGCACCAATGATAAATTAAAGAGTTGTGCCGATTCTTTATATAGAAAAATACATAAGACCGCTAAAAATAAAATAAACTTCAAAGTGGATTTAATGACTTCAATAACTTGCTGAAATGAAAATATCCGTTTTAAATTTTTCATAGGATTAAGTCGTTCAACTTTAAAACGCAATAGGCTTGCTGAAAACCCTAAACCGCCAAATAAAATCGTAAGACTCACGACTACAACTCCTATGATGATCCCAATGGGTAATACCAACATAAAATTATGCAAAGCTAACTGCTTATATAATTTATAGGCAACTGCTTCGTTTTGAGCCACGCGATCCAATTGAGTAAAAATACTTGTAAAATTATGTTTCATCACCACCGAAAAATAATGCGATAAAAACATAAGGAGGGCGATTGCAGCAAGGAGACTGACACCGCTATTGAATTCACGCGCACGTAATAACGTACCGTCTTTCTTGAGTTTTTGTAATCTCCGCGCCGTGGGCTTATGCTGCTTCTCACCTGCATCTTCACTCATAATCGCATCACTTTTATGGCGTCAAGAATATCATTTAAAAAAGTACTACCATGCTCAATAATTAAATCAAAACTAACGTAGGCTGCAAAATAACAAATAAGCAACGAAATATTGATGCCAATAGAAAAAACATTTAATTGAGGTGAAAATTTGGTCATAAAAGCCAATGTAAAATTAGATAATAAAATGGCAATAGTTAGCGATAACGCCAACATTAACGAACCACTAAAAATAATCTTCGCATATAACACTATTTGCTTCATGAGTTCTGCACTAAATAGGTGCGCGGGGTTTGGTATAACTTGCATAGAACGTACAATCATTTTTATTAGAATAAGATGGCCATTTAATTCAAAAAAAATAATGGTTGCCATGATCACATAAAAGTTAGTAAGCGGTGTGACGCTACCTATTTTAGGGATATAAAAATTAACAAATCCAAGGCCTGCCTGCATGGACGCTAACTGACCAAGGCTTAAAAAAATTTCTGAAAAGAAATTAATCATGATCCCGGTCATAAATCCTAAGGCAATCTGCATTAACAACTCAGGAAGTAAATAAAAAAAATCAGGCGTAGCATTCGTAATCGCAGCAAAATGGCTGAGTGAACTAGTGCTTACAATGAACATCGAAATAATAACCGAAGCACCTATTAAAAGTCGGCCTGGTACAAATTCCTTGCGTAGAAAAAAAAGGGAGGCAAATAAAGCGGCAACTCGTGCCTGAACAAGCAGAAACAAAGGCAACTGCCGCCCCATTGATTGGAGAAAATTAGCCACTAACATCGTAAGATCCCTGCGTTACAATCGGTTACTTTACAACACTCACTTTAATATACAAAGTTCCTTTTTGTTGATAATTTGCTCCAGCATTATAAGAAATGCTGTCAGGATCAGAATTATCTGCTTGGCCAGTAGAACCAAGCTTTACCCATTGATCCAAAGGAATCATGGTTGTTGTATCCACATTTTGATTATTGATTTGCTGGGAATTACTATTATCTACCTGATTATTAATACGACGAATTTTAAGTTTTACCTCATTGCCCTTTAATTGAGGCTCAACTAATATGCCTTGATTGACTTGTTCCCGTTGATAGGATACTCCAGGGTTCCATATTCCCCCGCTCACAGAGCTTATCACTGGAACATTACTGCCCATAGTAATGAAGGCAGAAGAACCACTCATCACTTGTACATACTGATTGTTTGCTGAGGTGTTTTGAGCATTAGTACCATAAGTAACATTATCCGAATTATCTTGATCTAGCCAATTGGCCTGGTCTTGATGGACATAAACATTGAAAGTAACCGGAGCAACATCTACACCTTTTAACACCGTATCCACCGTTGACAAGGTTTGGGGCGAAACATTAACAATTAACTGATCACCGCTCGAGCCTATCGACTCTCCTGGTTTTAATAATGGCTTTAATGCTTGCTCAGCCGTCTTTGCATCAATATAGGTCAAAGGAATAACTTTGGTTATGAGATCTGCAGCAAAGCTGGCTGTTATAAACAAAAACAAAAAAAATACCCATTTCCACATAGACAGCTCCTTATTAAGTTGAAGTTTGTATAACAACCAACGTTCCCTTTCTTCCCTTCCTTGGGCTATCTACAAATTTCTCATTTAACCATTGAGCGTCACTTTTAAATAGGTTAACACATCCATGGCTCGATGCACGACCGGTAAGTTCATCACTTCCATGAAGAGCATAACCTTTATAGAAATGAATGCAATAAGGCATTGCGGCACCACCATTTTTTCCATTTAAGCGTTGCGGGAAAACACTTGAAACACATTCCTCCCCTTGTTTACGAATCACTCGAAAAACCCCGCTGGGTGTAGCGCACCCCCCTTTAACGTCGGGGCAAAAAGCTAAACCTGTGGACGCAGGCCCCCACCTCAACAATGTTCCATCTTTATCATAAGCAGCAAAAGCCATAGCGTTGGGATTAACGGCAATGATTTTTTCACCGGGTGCCTTAATATGTGGTGGAAAAGGCGAAAGATCCATGAGTGTCATTTTGTCTAGCTCTTTAGGCACAGCAATGACCATCTTAGGTTTTAAAAATACATTCATACGATTGACTCGTTTGACTAAATCTCGCTCTTTTGCATTAGGAAATAATTGCCCCCAACTATCGCTTCCTTTTATTTTTACACAACGATATTCAGGTTTTATACATAGTGTTTCTCCATAGCTCGGGGATGAGCATGCGATCGAAAAATAAAAAAAATGGAATAGAAATAGTAAGTTGACAATTGCTGTTTTTAACGCCACTCTCTCTAGCATTTCCCAAATAATCCCATTTAGTGATGATGACTATTCAACCTACTTACCATAAGGCCAAATCAGCAGCCGTATGCAGCCTCGGGATAATTGTAGCTTATTTTTTATTTTCGTTCCCTTCACCTGGCAGAGCAGAAACAGATAGTTCTATCAAAAAACTTTCGGGTAACGAACTTAACCGATTTATTTCAAATTATGCGTCATCTCACATATCACATCAAGACGATGAAACCGTCGAAGCAAGCAGTGCTATGATTAAGAAAAATATAATGCTTCCAGCCTGTCCAACTGACATCGATATCTCAATGTCCAAACAAAGTATGGGAGGAATTCCAAGCTCTGTGACCCTCAGTTGCAAAGAGGAGCCTCAGTGGAATATCTTTATTCCGATTAATGTGAGAATATTAACCAATGTTATCGTGGCAAATCGCCTGATTAGCTCAGGCGAAACGATTACAGCAAATGACATTATGTTTGAAAAACAAGATAAAAATATGCTAAACAATGGTTTTTTCAAAGATGCGAATTTGGTGATAGGCCAAATTGCAAGATATAGCATTAATGCTGGAGCTGCGCTAAATAAGAACAATATAAAACCCCTTCCTATTATTAGAAATAATCAAACCATTACGTTAATTGTTAGAACCAATGGTATAGAAATTCAAATGTTGGGTATTGCAAAATCAGATGGATTTTTAAATG
>JAGVKL010000001.1 GCA_020050595.1 Legionellales bacterium | reverse complement strand
TTCAACGTCGTGCGTATGGATTTAGAAATTTTGAAAATTATAGGTTAAGGGTTAAAGTTCTATGTTCTTGATAGTGCCCCCGGAAATGGGGATGAGCCCCTGATTTCCGGAGGCATTTCCTGGTTCGTCCTGATTTCCGGAGGTGCTTCCCGGTTCACCCTGATTTCCGGAGACACTTCCCGGTCCGTCCTGATTTCCGGAGAGCACCGAACCGCGACCGTTAGGGAGCGGAGAACTTAGTACCCCCCGTAATCTCGCTCCTTACGGGTTACGCGGTTACGCTTGCTTATAGATTTAGATATAGGTTAAGGGTTAAAGTTCTGTGTTCTTGATTTGTGCCTTCGGATTTGGGGAAGAACCACTTTTCCGCTCCCTGACGGTCGCGGTTCGGTGTCTCAGGACGGACCGGGAAGTGCCTCCGGAAATCAGAACGAACCGGGAAGTGCCTCCGGAAATCAGGGTGAACCGGGAGGGGCCTCCGGATTGGGGGAGGAGCCCCATGCCTTCTTAAAAAAAACGCGCCCGAAGGCGCGTTATGCTGGCGGAGTGGACGGGGCTCGAACCCGCGACCCCCGGCGTGACAGGCCGGTATTCTAACCAACTGAACTACCACTCCAATTCATGGTGGGTGCTGCAGGGATCGAACCTGCGACCCTCGCCTTGTAAGGGCGATGCTCTCCCAGCTGAGCTAAGCACCCATAAATTATCTTCGTTGTACAGCCTCTTTCAATGATTTGCCAGCTTTAAACTTAGCAACACGTGAAGCTTTAATCTGGATTGTTTGTCCTGTCTGCGGATTACGACCTGTACGCGCAGAACGGTTGCCTGTTGAGAAAGATCCAAATCCTGGTAAAACTACTTGATCCCCATTTTTTAGCGCATCAGTAACAGTCATCATAAAAGTATCGAGTACTCTATTAGCGTCTGCTTTAGTTACGCCTGAACCATGAGCAATTGCTTCAACCAATTGACTTTTATTCATCTTTTCCCCTTTGCAGTTATTCATCCTTTAGTCCGGAGTCGATTACAACAAATTCATCAACTCTAGTCAAGCTATTACATCCTTTAGAGCCCGCCACCACTGGGGGCTACGTCGAGAATATACCTTTAATTATTGGGCATGTAAATCATTATTTGCGTTTTTCTTCATACTTTTTACTGGTTTTATCATTGTTGCGCTAGATTTTGGCTCTGTGGTCAACGGATTGCGTTGTAAAGCTATCTCTAAAACCTGCTCAATAGTCTTCACCGGGTGAACCGTAAGCTTCCTTAAAACGTTATCAGGGATTTCAGCTAAATCTTTCTGGTTTTCTTCAGGAATAATCACATGCTTAATCCCACCCCGATGCGCGGCCAATAATTTCTCTTTTAACCCACCAATAGGAAGGACCTGCCCCCGTAAAGTAATTTCACCGGTCATAGCGACATCCGCTCTTACAGGCGTATGTGTGATCGCTGAAACTAGTGCCGTGCACATCCCTATCCCAGCACTAGGGCCGTCTTTAGGTGTAGCACCCTCTGGTACGTGGACATGGAAGTCATATTTATCATAAAAGTCTTCAGGTATATTAAATTGCTTTGCATGACTTCTGACTACGGTCATAGCGGCATGGATAGATTCTTGCATCACCTCACCCAACTGTCCGGTATGCAATGTCTTACCTTTACCTTGCATCATAGAGGCTTCTATGGTGAGCAACTCCCCGCCCACACTTGTCCAAGCAAGACCCGTCACTTGACCTACCTGGTCAAAGCTTTCAGCCAATCCGTAACGGAATTTTTTTACACCCAAGTATTTTTCAATATTTTTAGCAGTTATTTTAACTTTCTTAGCTTCTTTTTTAGTGGTCAAAATATCTTTAACGACTTTTCGACAAACCGTAGCAATATCTCTTTCAAGGTTACGTACACCGGCTTCGCGGGTGTAATGGCGGATAATTTCGTGAACCGCATCCGCATGAAAGGCAATTTCTTCGGGATTTAATCCATTCAGTTTTAATTGCTTAGGGATTAAATAATTTTCTGCAATATTTACTTTTTCATCTTCGGTATAACCCGCTAAGCGCAAAACTTCCATTCTATCGAGCAACGGGGCTGGAATTTCAAGCGAATTAGCTGTCGCAATGAACATCACATCGCTTAAATCGTAATTTACTTCTAAATAATGATCATTGAATGTGTGATTCTGCTCAGGATCAAGCACCTCTAACAACGCAGACGCCGGATCCCCACGAAAATCCATCGCCATCTTATCCACCTCATCCAACATAATCAGAGGATTTTTCACCTTGGCTTTACACAATTTCTGAATAATTTTACCCGGCATAGAACCAATATAGGTTCGCCGGTGCCCACGAATTTCCGCTTCATCGCGTACACCGCCTAAAGCTATGCGAATAAACGTTCTTCCTGTTGCGTTGGCAATCGATTGGCCCAAGGAAGTTTTCCCAACACCCGGAGGACCGACTAAGCATAAAATAGGCCCTTTTAAGCGCTTTACGCGTTGTTGTACTGCTAAATACTCAAGAATTCGCTCTTTTACTTTCTCTAGACCATAATGATCTTTATCGAGTAATTTCTCAGCTTTAATCAAATCAAATTGAATTTTGTTTCGCTTTTTCCAAGGAACTGCAAGCATCCAATCCAAATAATTTCGAATGACGGTCGCTTCAGCCGACATAGGCGACATCATTTTCAATTTATTTAATTCAGCCACTGCTTTTTCATGAGCTTCTTTTGGCATGCCGGCTTTGTCAATGGATTTTTCTAGCTGCTCGATTTCATTACCTTCTTCACTCATGTCGCCTAATTCTTTTTGAATGGCTTTCATTTGTTCATTAAGGTAATACTCTCGCTGGCTTTTTTCCATTTGCCGCTTCACACGACCACGTACCCGCTTTTCAACTTGGAGTAAATCAATTTCATTTTCAATAACGGCCATCAAACGCTCTAAGCGGCTGCCGACGTCTAAGGTTTCCAATAACTCTTGTTTATCTTCTATTTTAAGGCTCAAATGGGCCGTAATCGTATCTGCTAAACGGCCAGGCTCTTCAATACCTGCTAATGAACCTAAGATTTCTGGAGGAATTTTTTTATTGAGCTTGATGTATTGTTCAAATTGCGACATCAATGAACGCATGATAATTTCAATTTCTTGCGATTTTAATGCTTCGCTTATTTCATCAATGGGGTGCAGTAAGGCGGACATATAGCCATGCTCAAGCGAATAAGCATCCACTTTTGCACGATGCTCTCCTTCGACCAGAACCTTGACGGTACCATCAGGTAATTTCAATAACTGTAATACGCTAGAAACAGTCCCCACTTCAAATAAATCATTAGGCGTTGGATCATCATTTGCAGATTTACGCTGGGCAACTAAAAAAATCTGCTTATTATCAAGCATTGCGGCTTCTAATGCTTTTATAGATTTCTCGCGACCAACAAATAGGGGAATGACCATATGCGGGTAAACGACTACATCTCGCAATGGTAATACCGGTATACCAGACTTCGTTAGCGGCTCTGCAATCACTAATTCTTTTTCATTTGACATAACGCGTCCTTATAATCCTTTTCTACCTATTACTCGCCTGCGGCAGATTGCTTGTTATCAGCGTATATTAAGAGAGGCTTGCCCGCGCTATTGACCACATTTTCATCAACAACGACCTTGGTCACTCCTTCTAATGAGGGTAGTTCATACATCGTATCTAGAAGGATATTTTCAAGAATGGCACGTAACCCTCTGGCGCCAATTTTTCGTGCTAATGCTTTTTTTGCAATCAAATGCAAAGCTTGCTCACGAAACTCTAGCTCCACGCCTTCCATTTTAAACAAAGCCTGGAATTGTTTGGTAAGGGCATTTTTAGGTTGGGTTAAAATATCAATCAAGGCCTCTTCGCCCAATTCATGTAATGTAGTAACAACAGGTAATCGGCCTACAAATTCAGGAATTAAACCGTATTTGACTAAATCTTCAGACTCTAATGCATCCAAGATTTTCTGAGACTCAGCATCGTCTTTTTTATTTTTTAATTGGGCTGAAAAACCAATGCCTGATTTATCACTGCGGTCTCTAATCACCTTTTCAAGACCAGCAAAGGCACCGCCGCAAATAAAGAGGATATTAGAGGTATCTACTTGCAAGAACTCTTGCTGTGGATGTTTTCTACCACCCTGAGGAGGTACAGAAGCAATGGTTCCTTCAATCAATTTAAGCAACGCTTGCTGTACGCCTTCTCCCGACACATCTCGAGTAATCGATGGGTTATCTGATTTTCGCGAAATCTTGTCTATTTCATCGATGTATACGATACCTTGTTGCGCTTTATCGACGTCGTAATCGCATTTTTGTAACAATTTTTGAATAATATTTTCAACATCTTCACCCACATAACCTGCTTCGGTTAGCGTCGTTGCATCAGCCATCGTAAAGGGCACGTTAAGCAAACGGGCTAAGGTTTGAGCTAATAATGTTTTGCCACTGCCGGTTGGCCCGATGAGTAAAATATTACTTTTGCCCAGCTCAACCCCATCTTCCGATTTGTGGTACATTCGCTTGTAATGATTATAAACAGCCACCGACAACACTTTTTTAGCGTGGGGTTGGCCAATGACATATTCATCTAGAAAAGTGGCAATTTCTTTTGGTGTAGGTAGGTGAGTTTCCGATTCAGTGTGGACCTCTTGAGTTTCTTCTCGAATAATGTCATTACACAATTCAACACATTCATCGCAAACAAAAACAGAGGGGCCTGCAATTAATTTTTTTACTTCGTTTTGACTTTTACCGCAAAAAGAACAATAAAGAACTTTATCGCCATTATCACTACCTGTTTTACTCATCTAAAAACCCCTTATTTGCTAGCGATGTTAAAAATGATTCGCCGAATTTTTTACATATGGGCTCTTTTAAAATTTACAAGGCTAGTTTAATTTTTTTTTCTTTAGTACATGACAAAAAATAATGTTTGTCATTCCCGCGCAGGCTTTAGTCTATCTTGCTAGCAGCATGGCGGGAATGACAATAGGTTGGGTCGTTCGACCCAACCTATAAGCCACCTAGGGCTTGACTGCTGACGTCAGCATAAAAACTGCCCCTAAAAAAAATAGCCCCTACTCAGCATGCAATGCGTTACGGTCGTAGAGTACTTTATCAATTAAACCATACTCCGCTGCTTGAGTAGCACTCATGAAGTTATCACGCTCTGTATCGCGCATGATTTGATCGGGCGTTTTGCTGGTGTGCTTTGCCATAATGCTATTTAAACGCTCACGCACCGCCAACGTCTCGCGGGCATGGATTTCAATATCCGTAGCTTGGCCGCGATATCCACCTAAAGGCTGGTGGATCATCACTCGTGAGTTAGGTAGACAGTAACGCTTCCCAGCGGCGCCTGCACAAAGCAATAAAGCAGCAGCACTTGCCGCTTGCCCGATACACAAGGTGCTGACATCCGGTTTAATAAACTGCATGGTATCGTAAATAGCAAGACCCGCTGTTACCACGCCGCCTGGAGAGTTAATATAAAGAGAAATGTCCTTCTCTGGATTCTCTGACTCTAGAAATAACAATTGCGCAACCACAAGATTAGCCATGTGGTCTTCAACTTCACCTAAAAGGAAAATAATGCGCTCTTTTAAAAGCCTAGAATAGATATCATACGATCGCTCACCTCGAGAGGTTTGCTCGATCACCATAGGCACAAGGCCACTGGCATTTCTTATTAAGCGCTCAGAATGGTCCATCATACTTACTCTCCTTTTTCTTCTTTGTCCTTCTTTGGATTCATTACTGCATCATAATCCATTTTTTTCTTTACAACTTTAGCATGTTCGAGAATTTTTTCCGCAACCATTTCTTCCATGACTAGCGCTTCAATTTCTGCCAAGCGCTCTTTGTTACCATGATACCAAGCACGTAACTCATCGGGGCTCTCATACGCACTAGCAAATTTTTCGATCATGGCATCTACACGAGCTTTATCAACAACCATCTCATGTTTTTTAACGTATTCAGAAAATAATAGCCCTAAATGAACGCGGCGGGTAGCTTGTTCTTCAAATAATTCGCGGGGAAAGTCGGGTATCTGCTCGTTATCAGAATGCGCATGGCCAAATACACGATGATACATTTCATGCTTTAAATGCCCAATTTCTTGGTCAATCAATGCTTTGGGTAAATCAAATTTATTCTTTTCCAATAATTTATCAAAGGCTTTTTCACGGTTCATTGAGCTAATACGATGCTCTAATTCGCGCTCCATGTTTTGCTTAATGTCTTTGGTTAAGGTTTCAATGCCATCTTTGATATTGAATTTTTCAGCAAAAGCTTCGTCTAATTTAGGTAATTTACCTTCCATAATTTTAGTGACCGTCGTTTTAAACGTCGCTTTTTTGCCAGCTAAATCGTTATGGCCATAATCTTTAGGAAATTTAACTTGTAAATCAAATTCGTTATCTTTTTTAGCGTCAATTAATCCATCTTCAAATCCAGGGATCATCGAGCCTGAGCCAATAACTAACTCATATCCTTTAGCAGTACCACCTTCAAAAGCTTTATCGTCTACGAAGCCTTCAAAGTTGATGGTGACTTTGTCACCTTTTTTTACCGCACGAGAAACTTCATGCCATTCTTTGTTTTGCTCGCGGAGTTTTTCAAGCATTTCTTTAACATCGGCATCTTTAACGCTGGCTTCAAATTGCTCTACTTCTGCTTTATTTAATTCATGAATAGTAACTTCAGGGAATACTTCAAAGGTAGCCGTGTAGGTAAAATCTTTACCGGACTCAACATCATTAGGCTCCACAAAAGGAGAACCAGCGGGAACTAATTGATTTTTTTGCAAAGCCTCATATAGAGTAGATTGCACCATGTCTCTTGCTACTTCTTGACGTACACTATTAGAAAAGCGCTTGACGACTACATTGAGCGGTACTTTACCCGGACGAAAACCATCAATTTTGACTTTACGAGCAAGATCTTTGAGGCGCAGGCTCACTTCTTCCTCGACTTTTTCGGTAGGCACCGAAATTGTTAATTTACGTTCCAAACCATTCAAGGTCTCAACAGAAACTTGCATCTAGTCACCTCTTGCAATTATTTATTGAAATGGTGCGAAAGGAGAGACTCGAACTCTCACAGGTTACCCCACTGGAACCTAAATCCAGCGCGTCTACCAGTTCCGCCACTTTCGCAAATAGGGTGGAGTGATTAAATCTGGGGTGAGCGATGGGACTCGAACCCACGACAACCGGGATCACAACCCGGGGCTCTACCAACTGAGCTACGCCCACCATAATTATCAACTGTTCACATTGTTGCAGGAAATATTGTCTCAAATATGCCATCTCACTAAGATTAAGCATGCCCCCCCTACGGCCTACTATATATATTAGAATACCGCTTAGCGTTTGGCACGCCCGGCAGGATTCGAACCTGCTACCCTCGGCTTAGAAGGCCGATGCTCTATCCAGATGAGCTACGGGCGCAATATGAATCTCACAATTACAAATTGGTCGGGGTGGAGAGATTCGAACTCCCGACATCCTGCTCCCAAAGCAGGCGCGCTACCAGACTGCGCTACACCCCGCGACCCGTCCCAAGGACAGAGCGGAAATGATACTCTGAGAGAATAACGAGGTCAATAAAAATAATGACAGAATTTTAAATTCTTTTTATTTATCTTTGTGTTTATTTTTTTGACAAAAATACAGGCTTTAAGGTAAAATGGGCTACTGATTTAATGTTCGAGGTGTATTATGCCTGGTGTAACTGAGGCTTTGCGTGATCTTGCTAAAACAAACATTAAAACCTGGACCGAAACCGTCATCGCTGAATTTATCAACAACCTAAGAGATGAAAAGCAACTGGCTAATGTCCTTAAAGACCGCGAATCTTTGAAGAAAGTAGTTATTTCACCCTCTGCAAGCGGCACCGCTATTGAAACAAGGATTCCATTTCCCACAGGAGACACCACCACTAAAGAAATTGACAGCGCTTTAGAAGCTATTAATCGAGGGGATAACAGCGTTTATAGACAGGATCCACGCCCCCCGTTCCTTTTTGGGGAAGAGGAATTCGGCCTTACACGAATCCAAGCGCTCATTACGCCTGCAGACATATTATGCTATGAAGCCGCTGCTTTTGTGGCGCTTGCAACAGTTGAGGATCATCAGAAGATTACAGCGGCGTATTTCGCTCTCTTACCTGTTTATCCTTATGATGATGCAGAAATCAATGCTGCAAGGAATACAACGATCGCCTTAATAAAAAAACGGCTAGCAAAAGAACTTGCAGAAACAGAATATGAAGAAGCGTTAGCTCGTATTATTGAAAATCCTGAGATCCCTGCAGAAGATAAAGAACAGTCTATAGTACGTGAACACCGCAACCACAGTAGAGAGCTTGACTTGGCAAGCCTTATTGACGAAATACAATGGCTAAAAGAAGAACATGATCGTATTAAGACTCATCTCGATCATTTAGTGCGAGGCTATGAAGCCCTAAAACAAACGCTGCGAGATTTTGTTCCTACGATTCCCGAATCTTTAAAAAGGGAAGGTCAAACGATTTTAGCAGACCTAGGAGGAGCCGAAGAAAGACAAGCACCTTCCTTACTAGCCAGCACTGGAAGTGCTTTAATGAGTGAGTTCCTAGCCAAAGCTCAAACTCAAATCCGAGCTATGACAGAACGATGCGAGGAGATAGAACGTTTTTTAAGTCAAACCTCAGAAGATCCATTCATTCGCCCAGCCTACAAAGAAGCATTTAACGCCCATTTGAGCACGTTCAATGCCGGCAAGCACGCAATCCCCGTCGATCAACAACTAGCTCAAGCAGAAGTGCTTAGAAAAGAGGGTGAAGAAGCTTATAAGAAAGAGCAGAATCAGCAAGAACTCGAGCGATTACAAGCTGAGCTAACATCTGCTAAAGAAGCATTACGATCATTACTCACCGATCCTAAAATCCCTCAAATCTGGAGAGAAGGAGCCCAAGCCCTGATGGATAGAACATCGGCAAATGAGTATGTTATTGCTGCTAATAATCTAGACCAAATAATCCGCCTATCGAAGAAAATTACGGCGGATATCACACTGATAAATCAAAAAATTACTACCGCCCTTGGGCGCCTTAGGGGGCTAGCGAGTGATGAGCGTATAGGTGCCCGTTTCCGCGAACAAGCACAGGCTTTATTAACATCGACCTCAGGATTACAGCCAACTTTAGCTTATGATCAGCTTTTATCTAAAGCAGAAGAAATACTTTCAACGGTTGCAGCGCTTAGGGACCAAGACGCCTTAGAGAAACGTAAAACTCGGCTTCAGCAGATCGTTGATAACTCAAGGATACCGGAAGATTTAAAAGCGCTCGCTCGTCAATTATTAATACAACCTAATCCTGAGGAAGTCGCTATAACAATAACTGTTAGCAAGATAGAATTACGTATCAAGCAGATTTCAAATGTCTGCCAAGCTGTAAAAGAAAAGCTTTCTGCTGAATTATCAGGGCTAGGAAGGCCTTATTCTTACTATTCAAAGACAGGAGGTTATTTTTACTATAAGGAAGCTTCAAGCAGTTTAGAGACATTCGAACTCGCTATGCAAGCTCAAACCCCTTGGGCTGAATTAGAACGTATAGCAACCAATCTAAACAAAGAAATCATAGCAATTAAGGCTTATAAAAAAATGCATACGCTATTGGATCGAATAGAAGCGATGCGACAGCATGCTGATTCGATGCCGCAGGGCTCGGAAAAACGAACGACTATTCATGCACTTGTAAGAAATTTACAGGATCAAATAAAAACATACCTTGGGCAAATCCGAACGGCTGAAAATCCTTCAAGGGATGTTCAACATCAAGCTTTTGAGAGCGAATTTAAAAAAACGCTTCTCAATAAAGACACGATGAAAGTGATGCAACAGTATAGAACGCCAGGGAAATTGATAGCTAATATTGTATTAGCCTGTACTGTTTTTGGCGCTATTGTCCTGCTGATAAGGGCTGCTATTATTGCTACTCGCCAACTACAGCAAAAAGAAAAGCCAAGTCTTACGCTCAACCAAGTTGGCCTTTTTGCAAAGACCCGCTCTGAACGCGATATTGAAGCGATTAATGATGCATTGCAGGCAGCTCGGCCAACGACACAGGTAGAGAGTTACAGTTCACAGCCAACGTAGCCCGTAATCCGCTTTGCTCCTTACGGGCTACGCGGACTTTTTGTTAAACAATATGTAGCCCGGTTGCTTGCAACCGGGGACTCTAAGTATTGATACAAG
>JAGVKL010000002.1 GCA_020050595.1 Legionellales bacterium | reverse complement strand
TGTATCGCTAGAAAAACGAGCAAGCAAGGCTGCTGCTTGCTTGATAGTTAAAGGGGCAGTTATTACTACAGGCGGTTCAGGAGGTAAGCTTTTATAGCATTTTGCACGGTTTATAGTCGGCATGTTTTATGAATAAATTTAGATATTATTGGCCTATAATAACACATTTATGCTTGGAATGAAATAGTCTAGCAGGCGTAGCATATCACGAGGTCTATCTCTGTAGCGGAGAAAGAACCACCATGGCTTTCACAATGCCTGAAATTTCCGTTCGCTCTATATTGAATTGCTGCAGCGTCATTGCGTATTTTTTGCTTAAAGACCATAACCACTCAACAAACAGATTGTAAGGTACTCGCTCAAAAATAAGCTGAATATCCCCTTTGCCTATTTGCTGTAGTTGATAAGGAAAAGGCTTAAAAGCTGCCGTGTTTAATTGCTCGGCTAGCACCGTTAATAATTGGCCGCTATCGAGCGATTGCAAAGGCTGTTGTGGTTTATATTGCTTCTTTACCTGCTGCATCCAAACTAACGTCTCTTTTTTATCTTGAAGTTGTAGTGTTTTGCCGTGAATGGCCGTATTTAAAGGCGAATAAATGAGGACATAAAATAAATAAAAACCACAAAAAATAAGGCCACCGATGACCATCCAGCGCTCGCGCTCACTTAAATGATCCCAATGCTCTTTCACAACGTTAACTCCAGTGTGGCTAAAACCTGTTGATCTTGTGATGAAGCTTGTACTTGCGTAACTTTTATCTTCTCGTTGCGCAAACGAGATTGCAAGCGCTCTAAGTCGGTAAAATTTTTACTCTTTAACGTAATAACCAACCCTTTCCCTTGAAAACGCATGTCTTGAATGGTGATTTGGGTACTATCACTAACTCGCGCTAATTTATCTAATAAATGCCATAAGGGAGATGTTTGGCTACCCCCTTTTAGTAACTGACTAATCCGAAATTTTGGGCTAATCACCTGATTTGCCCCAGGAAAAAAGACTTGGTAAACCGTCGCAATTTCTTTATCTACGTTAGCAATACGCGTATTTAGCAAGTGCACCTGCAAAGCTTTCATTAAAATGCCGCACACTAGCAAAAAAGCCAGCGCGATGGCAGATGCTTTATACCAATAAAGACCCAACTGCTTACCATTATCATGCTGTAAATCGGCTTGGCAGAGATTAATAGCTGAAGTCTTTAATAGACGCCCTGCTATCCAAGTATAAAAATCGGTCTTTAAGGTTTTAACATTCGTTGCTTTTAAGTTAGAAACACTATCTTTAAACCGTAAAATTTGAGTATCTTTAGAAGCATTTCCCAGATAGGCAAAAGCCACATCGCTGCTTAAGGCTCCTTTAAATGTTTTCTCATGGATCAAAAGCCCTTTACTGGTTATGCAAGCTTCTTGTTCATTAAGAGCAAACCAATCGAGCGTAATACAATCAAAATCGAGCCCAAAACCATCAAGCTTCGCCATTAAATCCACTAAAAACTGCTTATCAATGACCACTACAAGATAACGGTTTTTGTGATAATGCGCACGATCAAATGAAAAATGCAGGGTAGCTACCGATTGCGCTAATTGCTCTTCCAAGGCAAAAGGAATTGCTGCCCGCGCTTTTCTCTCGCCTAGCCAGGGTAATTCAACTTCATACAAGCCACTAAGCTCTGCGGGCAATACAATGATCGTCTGGGCATTTTTTTGTAATAATTTAAATGCCTCAATAGAGCGCTTTGCTAAAGGTCCAACGACCTGCCCGCTATCGTCCATGCACAAGGATAGACATGCTTGTGCATTAAATTCTTCTGCAAATAGAAAGCAAGTCGTCACTATGTATATCGCTTAGCTTGATTTACTTGAGCTGAAACCCATTGATGATGCAATTGCTGAGAAAACAAATAAACCACTAAGGCATATTGTGGGCTTGAATTATAACGGGTAATCACATAAAAATTGGGATACGCCACCCAGTATTCCTGCCCCGCTTGTGTCGTAAACTCAAAAAGCCCTGCCTTACTTGGCTCTTCGGTTATAGGCGCTAGAGGCTTTACTCCCGCAGCCAATATATGCTTCAACGGATAATTAGGCGTTTTACTATTAATCGCTAATTTTTTATAAGCTGAACCATCAATTTGCACCGGTTGAGCCACACCACCATTTTTCGTCCAACCATGATGATGGAAATAGTTAGCAACGCTGCCAATCGCATCAAAATCAGAATTTATTAAATCACGCTTACCATTACCCGTAAAATCAACCGCATAAACACGATAATTACTAGGCATAAATTGAGGTTTGCCTATTGCTCCTGCATAGGATCCCAAATAGCGGTCAGCAGGAACACCCTGCTCTCGGCAAAGTAATAAATATTCTTCTAATTCTCTAGTGAAATAAGGCGAGCGCTTAGGGTAATCGAAGGCCAATGTAGTTAAAGCATCTAAAACCCGGTAAGTGCCTTGATGCTTACCATACAATGTTTCCACCCCAATAATAGCAACGATAATATGCGCAGGAACTCCATACTCTTTCTCAGCACGCTCCAAGGCTTTGCGATTCGCTTGCCAAAAATTAATCCCTGCTTGTAGACGTTCTGGCGTTAAAAATAAATCTTTGTAAACATCCCAAGGCTTTTTCTCATAAGGTCTTTCCATAGCCTCGATAATTTGCGGCTGAAATTTAGCTTCTCGCAAAATACTGATCAACTGTTGGCGGTTAAAATGGTGCTGCTTCACCATTTTATTCACAAATACCTTCACCTCTTTTCGCTGAAGCAGCGTAGCATCGGCAAAGGTAGATGAACTAAACATCATAAGAGAAAAAACAAATACAATAAATGAGCGCATAAATCGTCCTTATTTAAAAGCTATCTGTGCGATCATCCCTAGATTTTTAACGTTTTGCAATAGACTTCGTGATGCGCTACGCCCGCTAGACTATTTCATTCTAAGCATAAATGTATTATTATAGGCCAATAATATCTAAATTTATTCATAAAATATGCCGACTATAAACCGTGCAAAATGCTATAAAAGCTTACCTCCTGAATCGCCTGTAGTAATAACTACCCCTCTAACTATCAAGCGAGCAGCAGCCTTGCTTGATAGTTTTTCTAGCTACACACCAGGGGATATTGAGGCAAACTTAACTAAATTCATGGGCCCCGATAGTACCTATACTCACAAAGCGGAGCTGATTGAGGACTTTCAGACCGTCATGGCGCACCTTGGCAAGACGACTGTATCCGATACTGAAAAAAAAGTTATTACGAGTAAATTAGTCGAAGAATTAGACCGCTGTGCTCTGGGCTATCATAATAGGGTTAAGGATACCAAGCTAGGGTTATCACGTCCTCAAAACGTCGATGAGCTCTTGGAGCGTACCCGAAGGGGGATTGTAGAGGGGGTCGCTAGAGCAGCTACGCATGAAGTCCATCAACATAATTACTTTTTTCAAGCTGCTAGTGAACGATACGGCACCCGTCCTATTAATAGCCGTGATGTACCTTCAGGCGCACTGGATACTTATCAATTGCAGGCAATGGAGCGAGCTTTCGAGGAAAAATACCATGCTATTGCCATTCTTGCTGATTTAAAAACTAATATTGAAGGTGAGCTTCGCACTTATTTTGGGTATGAAGGAAAGCAACCCATTGAAGAACCTTATGAGCTAGGCCTAATCAACAAGATAGTGAATTTTTTAAATACC
>JAGVKL010000073.1 GCA_020050595.1 Legionellales bacterium | reverse complement strand
GGGTATAGAACAACAAAAACAATAATAACGCGCAAACACATTTGCATTCATTGGTCTTTAGAGCGTAATCCCCGTAATCCGCTTTGCTCCTTACGGGCTGACTTCCCCCTTGTTGGGCCAAGGCCCAACCTACTTCACTTTATTTGCCTATACAAGAGTTACACCTTCCTATTCCGAGGGCAACGCTCAAAAATAGCATTTTGAAGTATCTTGGGTATATCTAAATTTTCCGTAGGTTTGATTTGGGTATATGAGCGATTTCTATTCCATTTCCTTGTTAATCTTTGATTAATAATCCAGTGCTATACTGAAACCATAAACAAATTATCTAGGTGCTCCCATGCCTTCTAAACATACTAAATTATTTAATGACTTGACTAAAGATAATGGTCTAGATTCAACAAGACTTGTGCCTTGGTTAAGTAACCAGCGCTTGCCTGAGTATCGGGAGGGCGAGGCTAGTGTTAGTTTTTACGACAATATAACTGATTTGCTTCGTGAAGTGAGCGATGCACAGTTTGGCATCGTTTCAACATTATCAGCATCGGGCGAATGGGTAAGAGATGCTACGGATGCTACCCCACTTAAAGATAGAGTGGCGGATGGGCGTTCGCTTCACGATTCTCCTCGTATTCTTGGAAATAATGCGTTATTGCGTTGTCTCTCGCGTTTGCGAGCGATTGATTATGCACTTTCAAAAAAATACCCGGATGATAATGCATTGCGTGAGAGAATTAAAGGTTCTTTTATCGCGTTAACCCAAGCAATGCTTAGCAAAGCAGAAGGTACTGATTCTTACGAGAAAAAACTTAAAGAGATTGAACGATTAGAAACAGAATTTAATACGGGTTTAGTAGAGGTATTGCACGAGGCTGGCCTGGCTAAAGGCTGTAAAACGGCCGCTGATGCTGAAAAATTACTAGCGCATTATCGTAATTTATCAAGTCTTTTAGTGCCTGCAAGGACATTGGTGACGTTAACCTATGACGAAAAAGCTAAAGTTTTTCATCGTGAAACACAATACCCTGTGACAAAAAAGAGCAACGCGCAAAAGCTTGCGATAGAGGAGTTGAGGGGAATAGGCTCGACAGCTAAGAAAACAGCCCATACCGTGCGGAATGCTGCTATGCAAGAAGCTGATAGCTTATTTGTGGATTTGATGCTGATGGATGATCGGGCATTGCCGGCCCAAACAAGAAAAACACATTTAGCGGGTGCAAAGAATGCTTTTATTGTGAAAAATGAATTGATTCGAGTTCCTGAAGGAGCCGACCCCGAGGCTTTTTTACTGTTTAATGATGAAGCTTCCGCAGAGGATACGCTTTGGCTGGCCCGCTCTGCAACACCTGTTTACACGGGTCCTGGAGAAACGGAAAAACGGATTCAGCAACATACAAGGGAAAACCTTGAGCAAATTCGCAGAGCAGCGGGAGAGCGTATGGGCTTAGGTATTTACCACTACCCTAGTATTCACGTCATTACGTTAAATACAGTATCACCGACTGAAGATCAATCGGTGATGGTTCGTCATATTTATGAAGCCACAAGGGGAAAAAAGCCTGTGCCAGGTTCGGAGGGGTTGAGAGATGATGTCTCTTATATGCCTACAAATCTTGATGGTACGTTTCGGTTTTTAGATATCGCGCCTGCTTTGCAAAGAGAGATGCATACCAGTACAAAAAAGGCACCTCGTGGCTCAGCCCCTTTTCAAAAAGCCACTCGGCTTGATAGCGTGACAAGGGTTATGCTAGCTGCCGCTCGTCCAGATAGATTAAGTATGGTTCAATGTGCCAGCGGACAGGATAGAACCGGAACGGCTGTTGAAAAAACGGTGCAAAAGTGGCTGAAAGGTCGTTATGATTCGCTTCCTAAAGATCATATTGTCGAAGCCCGTGCTATGGGTGGTAATGCGGCAGAAATTGCAAGTCATCATATACCGGGTTCCCCGGGAATGAAGAGTCTTTCTATTGCTAATAATCAGCTCGGTCAACGTCGTCCAACCTTTTCTGAGCCAGCTATGCGAGAGTTTTATCGAAAAAGTGCTGATATGAATAAAGAAAATAAGGTGGGCGATGTGTGGTTTTTGCAGTCTACCCCAGAAAGTAGAGCGGCATATAGTCGAGAATATAGTAAGCTAACCCAAGAGCTTGGCTTTCTATCTACGGTTTTAAGTGATCCTAGTACAAGGCTACCAGCTGGCTTAATGGATATAATAAGTGGAACTGAGCAGCAGAGCGGAATGCTAGAAATAGCCCAATCTTTAGGAAAGGCTATTACAACAGCAGAAGATTTAGCAAAGGTTACGAATGTAGTCCATCATACGCGGCAAGTTCTGCTTAAAATGATGACAGCAGTTCCAGAGGGGACTGCATTTATAAAAGATGATCACCCTATTTCCGACGACCAATCGATTTTACAAAACGAAGCCAAAGAATTCGAGAACCGTACTCATCCGTTATGGAAACGTTTAGGAGAGATACTCACACTCGCCCTTCACAGTATCGCTTCCCTTTTTGGTCAAGGACAACAACTAGGCAAAAAAATAGAGCAGATGAGACATGAAAGAAGTCTTGCAGAGAAAATGAAATTATTTAAGAGCCAGGTTTCACCACCTTCGCCGGGCTCTAACGATGATAGTGAGGGTGATCCTTTATTAAAAAAATGATACGCCTCCAACCACACGGCTGTCCCATCTAATAGTTGTCTTTGCGAACGAAGTGAAGCAATCCAGTGGCCTTATGTTAAACAAAAGACGCTGGATCAACTATGTCGTTGCAAAATATTTTTGGTCATTTTTTAAGCGAGCATTTGCTATAATGATGATTTTTCTCATAAGAGCAACCATAGCTACCAT
>JAGVKL010000075.1 GCA_020050595.1 Legionellales bacterium | reverse complement strand
TGAAACCCATGCTGCGTCTATTCAACAATTACAAGCCTGGCTGGCGTTAGATGCCAACAAAGAATTGTACGCTAGTTTGCCGGGAATAGAACCCTTATTACAACGAAAGCGTGAGTTTTTGAGCTATTCTAGTGCTATTTCACCTCAAGCTCCAATTATAGAAACTCGAGAAGAAGCTCTAATTGCCAAAACTGACCGCTTAGAGGCAAGAAGAAAGAGTACTGATGATGCATATCTTGCGCTTCGTGCATTAGCAGAACGTCTGGCCCAAAAAGAAAAAGAATTAAAAATCAATCGATTGCAAGCGTTAGCGCCGGCTCTTACCATTCAAAAACCTGTAGATCAAACATCAGCAGAAGAGCTCCTTGCTACAATTACCCCTCATCTAGAAAAACTAACCCAAAGCGCTGTTTTTATTGAATCCTTAAGAAGCAGTAATGACCCAGAAATTTCGCCCCATGTAGCTAGAGTAGCGGAACAACAAGAGCGTTTATTAACGACTAGAAAAAACGCGCTGATTGTACAGAAAGCATCCCAGCTTAAATTAAAGTTCTTTGGCGCTGAAAAGAAACTTTCCCCCCAAGAATTAGCCGGTGAATTTGGCAATTATTTGACCGAACGGGCTACTACATTTTGGTTGCGTGATTTATTCAGTCAATACATTGCACTCTTATTTGGCCAATTTGGCTATATGCCGACAGCAACATTAAGGCGACATAAGCTTCATGAACTTCAACTTTCTTTAGATGCTTACAGGCAAGAGCCTAATGACAGCACTTATCAAGTTTTAATTCAAAAATTAGAGAATAATATAAAGCTTTTCTCCCCACGAGCACGACAGGGCCAAGCAGGATATGAGAAATCGTTGCATCATCGGTTATCAACCTTTAAAGCTGAAATAGAAAAAATACACATCAATCCCAATGATGAGCCTCAAAACACTGCAAATTAAATTGCAAAACTTAGGCTAATTGTAGCCTGGTTACTTGCAACTGACTCTTCTACACATCTATAAAAGTATCAATAACCTTTTATAGAGGGCCTACGTGCCGCGGCTTGTCCGCGGCATCTAGTTAGATTCCTGGATCCCGCGGATAAGCCGCGGGACGTGGAGTTTAAGAGATGTGACTAAGAGACAGTTGCTTGCAACCAGACTACATCCACTAAAAGATGGAGCTAGCCTACATCACCTTGAATTGATACCTCATATTAGCTATTGTATGCCCATTCTTATTATGATCACCCAGAGACCTTATGCTCGATTTTAAAATTAGCCGTGATTCAGAAACCGGCGAATTATTCGTAGAAACCTCCATTTCCGGTAAATTACTGCTGACCACCCCCCAATTAAACAAAGGCACGGCTTTCACCCATGAAGAGCGCAAAGCATTTGGCTTATTAGGCAAATTACCTCACCGCGTAGAAACGCTTGACGAACAGGTTAAACGTGCTTACTTTCAATTTGCAAGCTACACCTCTCGCCTGCAGCAAAACATTTATTTAAATAACTTACATGATAAAAATCAAATTTTATTCTATAAATTACTCAGCCGCCATTTAGGCGAAATGTTACCCGTGATTTACACCCCTATCGTAGGGACTGCCGTCAAACGCTTTAGCCGAGAATACCGCCAACCTCGCGGACTTTATATTGCGTATCCCGATCAGCATCACCTTGATGAAATCATCCGTAACCGCTCAAATCCAGAAATTGATTTAATTGTAGTCACTGATGGTGAAGGCGTTTTAGGCATTGGTGATCAGGGTATTGGCGGTATGGATATTCCTGTGGCTAAATTAATGGTTTATAGCTTATGCGGCATCGATCCTACCCGCACGCTCCCTATTTTCCTTGATGTAGGCACTAATAATCAAAAGCTATTGGATGATCCTTTGTACCTAGGTTATCCTCAACTTCGCCTCACGGGTAAAGAGTATGATTCCTTTATTCACACCTTTGTAAATAGCATCCACAAGCATTTTCCTAATGCATTTCTCCATTGGGAAGACTTTGGCCGAGGCAATGCTCGACGCATTCTTGATCAATTTCAAAATGAATTATGCACCTTCAATGATGATATCCAAGGCACAGGGGCTGTAACGTTAGCTGCTTTACTGGCTGCCTGTGATATTACTGGCTTAACCTTGGAAAATCACCGTATTGTTGTATTTGGCGCAGGCTCAGCCGGCACTGGCATTAGTGAACAAATTATCGACGCCCTTGTGCGTAAAGGCTTATCGCTTGAAGATGCTTATGATTGTTTTTGGCTTATTGATCGCCAAGGCTTGTTGATAGAAGATGATCCTGAATTAACCGATGCGCAAAAACCCTTTGCCCGTAAAGCGAAGGAAATTAAGAAATGGGCTATTCATGATAAAAAATTTCCCTCTCTAATGGATACCATACGCCACGTTAAGCCGACTATTTTAATCGGAAGCTCAGCACAAGCTGGCGCATTCTCACAAGAAGTCATCGAAACCATGTCCTCACATTGTGAGCGGCCTATTATTTTTCCTCTATCAAATCCAGATGAAAAATGTGAAGCCCAGCCCGCTGATATTTTAGTATGGAGCCAAGGCAAGGCGCTCATTGCCACCGGCACTGCCTTTCCTGCCGTTGAATATCAAAATCGCCTAGTTCAAATCGCCCAATGCAATAATGCACTGATTTTCCCAGGCATTGGATTAGGTATCTTGGCGGTAAGAGCCAATAGACTTTCAAAAACGATGATTTGGGCTGCAGCAGAAGCATTAAGTCACTTTTCACCGAGTAAAAAAGACAGCTTTTTACCCCTCTTACCTTCCTTGGATGACGCACAAACCGTCGCTAAACACATTGCCGTTGCTGTTGCTCAAAAAGCTATTGAGGAAGGCTTAGCACAGTGCAATCAGGATAAAGACTTGCCTAAACTCATTGAAGAACGCTTTTGGGAACCTCGCTACCTCCCTTTCAGGCGAATAACGGGGAGCTAGAGGCCCCCTCATACCTACTGCCATTAAGTTAAAGAGCATGGCGGTCATCCTGAGCAGCCCCAAAATATCAGAAAAAACGTCCGTCATCCTGAGCAGAGCGAAGGATCTCCTGAATCTTGGGAGATGTTTCGCTACGCTCAAGTTGCCTACTTTCTATTTTTTAAAATTTACAACTACGTTCTTTACCGAACCGCTTGCAGGTTCCCATGGCCGTGCATACTTAAACGCCATCTTAGTAGAGGAGGGATAAGATTTACCTTTTATAGGAGCGAATGTAAATGTCATTGTCCCACCTGCTCCAATAAGTTTAGTCTTGGGAGCTTGATAATTACTGCCTATTAACTGTACACTATTTTTATCATAGCGAACGAGCGACCAACGATAACCCGTTGTAGGGTTAGCGGGTAAATTAACCACGAATTGCGGGCTATTAGCAGCGACATTGATAGTCATCGTGTCGGCCGCATTTCCCCACATTGAGCATAATAATAACCAACCACATAAAATACTTTTCATTTACATTCTCCTAGTTATTCACTTGCCCCAGCAATAAATGCACAGGCCAATGCATTAACAGTGCTGTCTTAGGATCCCCCCAAGATGCTAAAAGCTCTGCTTCGATCAACTCAATTGGGTTTCTATGGCAACGTTTTTCATACTCTTTTACCGCAGACCAGGTATTGAGATAACCTATCAATGCATAAAAATCGACGGGCTTTTCCATTACAAAATCAGGCGTTTTAAATTGATGAAATGGAAATGCAATCGTTTGATAAGCGTCATCAATATAGCGCCGTTCTTTCGGCCAATACGTATCACCTAAAATATCGGTGTACAATTTTCTGATCCATAAATCAATATTGGGATTAATACTTCCTAACGAATAACACCACGCAGCAATGAGACCTGATGGCTTAGCTACGCGCCGTACCTCTTCATAAAAATGATCCAAGTCAAACCAATGAAGTGCTTGGGCGACCGTAATTAAATCAAAGGTATGATCCAAAAAAGGCGTCTTTTCAGCCGTGCAGCATACATAACTCACATTTTCTTCCACGGATGCAACTTCTAATTGCTGGAAATTAATATCTGTACCAATCACTCGGGTAAACTGTTGAGCTAAAGCCATAGCCGCCTGGCCATTACCGGTCGCGCAATCCCATACGGTTGACTTCTTATTAGCTAAGAGCCCTAAATAAGTAAATAAATCATCAGGATAAGTAGGTCGAAAGCTCAGATACTGCTCGCTGCGATCACTAAAATGCTTGACGTACTCCATAGCTTCACCCATTAACTTTAGAAGCATCGCTCAAAAATTACGATTTTAACCTACATTCGCGCCATGCCTGGTGCACCGCAAGCCAACCCCCCGCGGCCCGCCACTGACTCACCTTTGTGCAAGCGCGGCGACCCACAGGGCTCTTTTCATTGCGATCAAGAACCGCAGCTTGCCGGGGGATATGAATCTATCGTAACTCTATTTCTTAGCTTTTGTTGCCCGTTTTGTTTTCGGCTTAAGCTCTTTTTCTAGCGACATCATAGTAACCATATCATCTTCCATAACCTTACAATGTGTATTTCCATGGGATACATGGCAGCAGCAATGTCTATAACAGCAAAGAAGAGCTCCCACAACAAACATCGCTACAATTCCAAAACTATTCCAAGTCACAATGGTCATGAACGTAGCAATGGCTAATAAAATAAGACCCAATATTTCATGACGATAAGCCAAGCAACACGCCGTGGTTTTGCAAGATTTTGCGTCTTTCATTTTTTTCTCCTTGAGCAATGTTAAACATCCCAATTTAACATTTGTACTGTATACTTTAGACTATTATTAAGCAAATTGCCTAGGGGCTTTTGATAATTCATGCTTAAGCCATGGATAAACCGCAGCACGTGGGTTTCAGCATAAATTGTCAACCAACCTCTAGAAGGGATGATGAATCATGAGCCGACAAGTAACCTGTATGAAATTAAATGAAGAAGCCGAAGGGCTTGATATCCCTCCTTTTCCTGGTGCATTAGGAGAAAAAATCTTTAACCATATCTCTAAACAAGCTTGGAACATGTGGCTATCCCACCAAACCATGTTAATCAACGAATACCGCTTAAATTTGCTCGATCCCAAAGCACGGCAATTTCTTCGCGAAGAAATGGAAAAATATTTTTTTGGAGAAGGTTCTGAAACCCCCGCCGGATTTACACCAACATAGCCTTCATCATCCAGAAAAATAATTTTAAAAAACGCAAGCTTTCTCTTGACTCTGACTACATCTCAGAGTTTAATACCACCTCTTAGGCCAGATAGCTCAGTCGGTAGAGCAGAGGACTGAAAATCCTCGTGTCGGCAGTTCGATTCTGCCTCTGGCCACCATTCAAAGCAGGCCCCACCCCACTCCTGGAAACCCAGGCTCATCCCCATTTCCGGGGGCACTATCAAGAACATAGAACTTTAACCCTTAACCTATAATTTTCAAAATTTCTAAATCCATACGCACGACGTTGAAT
>JAGVKL010000032.1 GCA_020050595.1 Legionellales bacterium | reverse complement strand
TTGAGGCAAAATACACGCTCGATTGAGGCGAATAGCAAGCTCTATTTAACGAAATCAAGCGTGTATTTTGACCCATTTATTGCTTTTGCAGCCCGGCGATAACTTTAGGGTCGTCGCCAAGCTTTTTTCCATCTTAGAAAAATTGTCTAAAGCAGACTGGCTATTCCTGCCAAATTTTGCTAACCTTCGCTATTCACTATGGTGGCCCTATTGGTCCTCTCGCGACGCTAGATTGCGAACCCCGTCAGGCCCGGAAGGGAGCAGCGGTAGTAATTGATGCGGGCGCCGAGATGTGGCTCTTAGGGCTGCCGCCCAATTTAGCTACTCTTTAGCATTGTAGCACAAAATTTAACAGTATAGAACAATTTATGAACTATATTGCACTTGCACGTAAATGGCGGCCCCGAACATTCTCCCAATTAATTGGCCAAGAACCTATTAATAAAGCATTGAGCAACTCTCTGAATCAAAATCGCTTGCATCATGCTTATTTATTCACCGGTACTCGGGGCGTCGGTAAAACGAGTGTTGCTCGTTTATTGGCTAAAGCACTTAATTGCGAGAAGGGGATCACTAGCGAACCCTGTTTGGAATGCGATGCTTGCCTTGCGATTGAACAAGGCCGCTTCATTGATTTAATTGAAATTGATGGGGCTTCAAGAACGCGTGTAGAAGATACTCGTGAAGTATTAGAAAATGTCCAATATCTCCCCACGAGTGGTCGCTTCAAAATCTATTTAATCGATGAAGTTCATATGCTGTCACAGCATAGTTTTAATGCTTTATTAAAGACCCTGGAAGAGCCTCCGTCCCACGTCAAATTTCTTCTTGCTACCACTGATCCTCAAAAATTACCTATTACCGTTTTATCCCGTTGCTTGCACTTTAATCTCCAACACCTCCAAGTAGATGCTATTTATCAACACCTTGAACATATCATGCAACAGGAACAATTATCGTATGATAAAGAGGCATTAATGATTTTGGCTAAAGCTGCGCGGGGAAGCATGCGTGATGCGCTTAGCTTACTTGATCAAGCCATCGCTAGCAGTAATGGACACTTAGAAACAGAAACCGTTAAACAAAATTTGGGGTACACCAAGCTAGATTATGCTTTACAGCTTTTAGATGCGTTAGCGCAATCAAAACCCGAAAAATTAATCACGATAAGTAAACAGATAGCGCTTGAGAGCGGGCATTTTCACTATGTTATTGAAGAGATGTTAAGTTATTTGCATCAAATGAGTATTCATCAAGCTATCACAGAGAATTTACCTTTTTTTGAAACAAAGCCTGAGCTCTTAGCATTAGCCAACCAATTTACCCCGGAAGATACACAGCTTCTCTATCAAATTGGGATAAAAGGGTTAGGTGATTTACACTTAGCGCCTACACTATCCATCGGCTTTGAAATGATGCTTCTACGTATGCATACATTTCGACCAGCACCCAAAGAGCCATTGCCGCCACTTTCCGTCGCTTCAACGATAGAAGTGAGCGAAGAAAGCGTACGTGAAAAAGAGCTATCTCGAGAAGATGCAAGCACCCCATCCTGTCAATTTACTGGTGACATAGATACGTCAGTCCATGAGGATTCAAGCTCCCTCTTGTCGAAGCAACTGGCCGACGAAGTAAACCAGCCAAAAAGCTTTATTGAAACGGAATCTGCAGCTCAAGACGCAGCGCCCACCGACTGGAATACTATTTTACCTAAACTTAAATTGTCAGGATTGGCTCTGTCTGCCGCAGAGCAGGCTGAATTAGTGAGTATCTCTGAAAGAGATATTACGCTACGTGTAGCTAAAGGCCACCAGTCGGTCTTTACCAAAACCGTTATCCAGCGTATTGAGCAAGGATTGACTAGCTATTATAAAAAAGTGTTAAAATTAAACTTAATCAACGAGGATGTGATTACCTCATCTCCTGCGCAACAACGAGCAAAGGTAGAAAAAAAATTACATGAAAATGCAGAAGCGGCGCTAAAGACTGATCCATTTTTTCAAAAGTTACAAGAAGAGTTTTCAGCTGAATTAGTGAAAGGCTCCGTTACCGCGTTAGAGGAGTAGGGTACGATTTTAAGTGCAGTCAAGCAGCGAGGCGTCGGCATAAAAAACCGCACCTAGAAGAGTAGAGTGTGCTGACAGTTCGAAATAATTCAATATGACTAAAAGAGGTTTCCAATGGATATTAATCAAAATCTTGGTAATTTAATGAAAGAAGCGCAAAAAATGCAGCAACGTATGCAAGAAGCGCAAGAGCAATTAAGCCAACTCATTGTAACAGGTGAATCAGGCGGGGGTATGGTTACCATCGAAATGAATGGCCGTCACGATGTCAGAAAGGTCACCATTAAGCCCGCTTTAATGGAAGAAGAAGTTGAAATGCTAGAAGATCTTATTGCAGCTGCAGTAAATGCCGCGGTACGAAAAGTCGAAGAAGAATCTAAGAAAAAAATAAGTCAATTAACCGCAGGCTTGAATATTCCTACGGATTTTCTTAAAGGTAACGAATGAGATTATGGATGCATTGTCTCGCCTGGTAGAGGCGCTCCGTTGTCTACCAGGGATCGGCCCCAAATCAGCACAAAGGATGGTATTTCATCTTTTGCAGCATCAACGGCAACGCGGCTTACACTTGGCCGCCTGCCTTGAAGATGCTATGCACAATATACGACATTGCGAACGATGTAATAATCATACTACGGAAGATAAGTGCCATCTTTGTCAAAATAAAGAACGAGATTTCAACGTATTATGTGTGGTTGAGCATCCTACCGATGTCATCGCTATTGAACAAAGCAATGTTTATCGAGGCAGTTATTATGTGTTAATGGGTAAGATATCCCCCCTGGATGGTATCGGACCTGAGGATATTAATTTATCTAAATTAGAATCTTTGATTACAAATGAAAATATACAAGAAGTCATTCTAGCCCTAAGCCCTACGATTGAAGGACAAACTACCATTCATTTTATTCAAGAACTTTTACGTCCTTATGCTATCAAAGTGAGCCAGCTCGCACATGGCATACCAACCGGTGGGGAGTTAGAGTATTTGGACAGTAACACGATTGGTAGTGCTCTACGCAATCGAGCTACGTTAAAAGGACTTGAACACTCTCATGAACAGTAAGGCATTTTTAAAATCGCTGATTTCAATTTTGTTTGGTCTATGCCTCACTAATCTAGCACTGGCTTCATTTCATAAAAATAGCTGGCCAAAATGGCAAGTTTATAATCCTCTTTCTCAAGACAGTATCTCTCATCAAGAATGGCAGGATTTTTTAACTCACTGTGTGATCACCAATCGAGAAGGTATTAATCTTGTAGACTATCCTCATCTTACCAAGAATGATCTCAAAACATTAAGGCAATACATTTCCCGTATGTCTAAAATTCATATTGTTAATTATAATCGCAATGAGCAATTAGCCTTTTGGCTTAACCTTTACAATGCATTGGTGGTAAAAACCATTTTCGATTTTTATCCCATCACCTCTGTGCAAGACATTAATATTTCTCCAGGGTTATTTAGTGTAGGCCCCTGGGGAGCTAATCTGATTACGATCGAGGGGACTGAACTATCACTGGACGATATTCAAAATCGTATTATTCGCCCTATTTGGAATGATCCGCGTACCCATTACGCCCTTAATGACGGGGCTATTGGCGGGGCCAACCTTAGTAAAAAAGCCTTCCAAGGTGCAAGGGTTAATGAGCAATTAAATGCGCTTGCTTCTTCCTATGTAAATTCTCTACGAGGCGTTCAAATCATTGATGGGAAATTAATTGTGTCAAAAATTTATGATTGGTACATGGATGATTTTGGCGGGGATGAGGTGGCGTTAATTAATCATATTTCACGCTATGCAAAACCCTCATTGAAAAAGGATTTACAACACATTAATACTATTCATAGTTATGTTTATAATTGGCATTTAAATAGTGCGATTGCTGCATCGTGAAAAAGTAACAATCACGGGGGATATTGAATCTTAGTCGAACGGTGGCCTTTTACGTGAAAAAAATAGCTTATAAGCATTGGTTTTATTCGTTTGTCTTATACGACCTTCTCTTTCTTTGCTTACAATTTTTATTTATTTTATCTAAAAGCCACAGTTTTATTCAGGGTATTTCTTTTCCTACGATGGTTTACTGTGAATTACTATTAACCTTTTTTGCCCATATTTTTTTATATCTTTTATTAGCAGTCTTTCAGACTTTTCTTTTATGGGGGCTGATTCAATACCGCCGCATAAGTCATATAGAACGCTTAAGCTTCTGCAGAACAAATATCAGAAAAGACACCCGTCATCCAGAGCGAAGCGAAGAATCTCCTGACGCTCGGGAGATTCTTCGCTTCGCTCAACATGACGTAGACCTTTGGCAGCGCTGGCACCTCTTTGTTTGGATTCTAACTATTGCTCTTCTATTTGTTAGTAATGGCTACTTTTTCCCCTTAAGTTCATTTGGCCATTCATTTTTACCTTTACCTTTAAGCGTTTTATTTATTTTATTTTTAGGTTTAGCTTTCATTGTAAGTTTACTAACGTTTATTACTCTATGTTTTTTTTATAAAAAATACCCGCGCGCTATTTATAGCTTTACCGGGTTTTTGCTGCTTTTATTGTTTGGGTATCAGCTTGATCTAACGCCCCGCAAAATTGAACGAAATGGGACACAAATCATTTTCATAGGCATTGATTCTCTCAACCCCAAACATATGAGTGCCGAGAACACCCCCACCCTACTTCGCTTTATAAACGACAGTGTTTTATTCAAAGATACCATTAGCCCACTTGCTCATACTTATCCTGCATGGTCTAGCATACTTACCGGTCTTTATCCAGCTCATCACCGTGCAAGCTATAATTTAATACCGCTTTCATTCATTAATCCATCACAAAGTATTGCCTGGCGCTTGCAAGAGGCAGGCTATCAAACTATTTTCGCAACGGATGATCGCCGCTTCAATAATTTGGGCAACGAATTTGGTTTTCAAAAAATTATAGGCCCTCCGATAGGCGCTGCGGAAATTTTATTAGGTAGTTTTAATGACTTCCCTTTGAGCAATCTTTTAGTGAACTTTCGCTTAGGCAAATGGCTTTTTCCCTTTAATTACATGAATCGTGCTAGTTATGTTAATTACTACCCCCAATCATTTGATGCCGCATTACAAAAAACATTGGCTGCCAATACAACCAAAAAACCGCTATTTTTTGCTACTCATTTTACCTTGACGCATTGGCCTTATGCCTGGGCATCCTCATCTCCTGCCGAAGTAAACGACGAATACAGTATTGAAGAACGAGAGGTTCTTTATGTTAAGGCCTTGCGCGAAGTAGATAAACAGGTGGAAACGCTTTTAAAAACATTAGAGAACGAAGGGTATTTAAAAAACAGTATCGTTCTCTTGCTTAGCGATCATGGTGAGGCTTTTTATGTAAAGGGTTCCCGGCAAACGCTAGCGTCACTTTATCAAGGAAAAGAGCCTTCTTTATTCGCTGATTACCTTAAGCGCAAGACATCGACGGCACTAGAGATGAGCATCGGCCATGGCTCGGATTTACTTAGCCAGGAACAATACCACAGTCTGTTAGCGTTTAAAATTTATAAAAATAATCAATTAGTTACTTCGCCACATAGCGTCACTACCCGAGTAGCCTTGATCGATATCGCACCCACTATTTTTCATTTTATAGGCCTTTCTTTTAAACCTACCGATGGCATCTCTTTGTTAGGCACTATATTAAACTCCGATTCAACTACCGAATTTAGGTTAAAAAATCATACCTTACCTGAACGAGCATTTATCATGGAAAGCGGCATGCTCCCTAACCAATTTGTCTCTCGCAATAAAGCTAAAGAATTGGCAAAAGAATTTTTTAGGGTGGAAAAAAATGGGCTAGTGTCTTTACGTCAAGAAAAATTAGCAGCTTTAGACGCGCTGAAATTATACGCTATTATTCAAGGGCCTTGGGTACTCGCGCTTTACCCTGACGATCAACACTATATCCCTGTTCTCTTAAATTTAGAAACGGGACAATGGTCCGATACATTGCACTCCGAATTGGCAAAAAAATCTCCTGCGCTTCGCATGCTTCATGATTTAAAGGCTTTTTATAAAAATACGTCTTTTAACTCTGTATATGACAAAGAGGAAAATTTTAACTGAGCCGTCTTATATACAGTTAAAATCGCACTTTCTTCTTCCCCATTTTAGTAATATGCACGCTTTTAATCGTGTTATCCCCAATTTTTAATACTTCAATTTGGTAATTCTCAATCATGAGACAACAGTCTGCGGGAGGAATGTAGCCTAGGTGCTCAATGATTAAGCCACTTAAGGTACGGGGGCCAATTTGAGGTAAATGCCAATTGAGTAGTCGATTTAGATTACGCAAGGTTATACTCGCATCGATAATATAAGAGCCGTCATCTTGCGGTGTAATATCTTTACTTAGGGCCGCTATATCAGTGGTAAACTCACCTACGATCTCCTCTAGAATATCTTCCATTGTTGCTAAACCTTGCAAATCGCCATACTCATCGACTACGAAGCAACTTCTCCGCTTCATTTTTTGGAAGTTTAAAATTTGTACATTTAACGTAGTACCTTCGGGAATATAATAAGGCGCTTCTGCTATTTTGAGTAAATTATCCATATCCAAACGCTCTTCCAAAGCGAGGTTTAGCACGCTTCGTAGATGGATCATACCTACTAAGTTTTCAATGGTTCCCCGGTATAGCGGTAAGCGGGTATGCTGCGACATTTCTAATTGATTTAAAATTTCATGCCATGGTTGCTCTAGATCAATGCCAATAATATCAGCCTTAGGCACCATGATGTCTTCAATGTGAGCTTGTTCAAGATCAAGTAGGCTGATTAACATGCTTTTATGTTCAATAGGTAAGAGCCCTCCCGCTTCATGTACTACCGAACGAAGCTCTTCGCCTGATAAAAGATCTTTTTGCGTCTGATCAATGGAAATACCAAATAAACGGATGATGCCATTAGCGATCCAACTAATTAATTTGACCAAAGGTGCAAATAGCCAGAGTAAAATGGTTAAAGGTAAGGAACAAATAAAGGCGACGGATTGTGGATAAATGGCTGCGAAAGTCTTTGGAGTCATTTCTGAAAAAACCAATATGACAAACGTCAGTATCGTAGTGGCTATTAAAACACCTACCTCTCCGTATAATTGTTGGCCAATCAATGTAGCCACCATAGAGGCTACAATGTTGGCTAAGGTGTTACCAATCAGCACGACACTTAACAGGCGATCAGGGTGGGCGAGTAATTTATTAACCCGGATAGCTTGCTTATGGTGTTTTTTAACTAAATGGCGTAATCGGTAGCGGTTAAGAGACATCATCCCGATTTCAGCACCGGAGAAAAAAGCAGAAGATAAAATTAAAACTAACAAAACGAAGGAAAGCGTTGTAAGAGAAAATTGCACTTATCGTCCTTAAGAAGCAATAGATTTAAGCTATCATAACAAAAAGTGCACCTAATTTCATTGGAAGCTAATTTATGATATTGTTTACAGCCCTTGGGTAATACTGGGTGTTTCATGGCTTTTATTTCAGCAGTCCATTTTAAGCTTTTGATCTTACTTAGCTATGTTTTTTCTATTGCATACACCCATCTTCGCGGATCTGTGCGACTGAAATTTTTGCGGCAATTAACGGATCATTCAAGCTTTATGGCGCCTGTTAATGCCATTATGTATCTTTTTTCAGCCGTACCCCGCTCGGCTTATTTAGATTTAACACCGTTTCCTGAATTAAACGTGCTTAGTGATCATTGGGAAACGATTCGGGACGAAGCTGCCTTGTTATATGAAGAAGGTTATATTACGGCCTCGGATCAATATGATGATATCGGCTTTAACTCGTTTTTTCGCCGTGGGTGGAAGCGATTTTATTTAAAGTGGTACAACAAACCATTGTTGTCTGCTCAAAAACTTTGTCCTAAAACCGTTGATCTCATCCAAACTATTCCAACGATTAATGCGGCGATGTTTACTTTATTGCCCAAGGATAGCTTTTTATTTGAACACCGTGATCCGTATGCGGGCTCTTTGCGCTATCATCTTGGATTAATTACACCCAACAGCGAAAAATGTTGTATTTATGTAGATGGTAAACCCTATTCCTGGCGTGATGGAGAAGCTGTTTTATTTGATGAAACCTTTGTCCACCGTGCAGAAAATAAGACAAATCAGGATAGAATCATCCTCTTTTGCGATGTGCGGCGTCCACTTACTAATAGATTGGCCAATGCATTTAATTCGTTTTTCAGCCGTACAGTGATGAGGGCTGCTTCAAGTAAAAATTTGCCTACAGAGCAAGTGGGAACGATTAATAAATCCTTTAAGTACCTCTATCAAATCCGCTTGCTAGGCAAACGTTTAAAAAATTATGATCGAAGACTTTATTATATCGTTAAATACGCCATTTACCTTGCATTTTTGGCTCTACTCTTTTTATGAGGATAAGACATGTTTGAAAACTTAACTGAACGGTTAACCCGCACCTTTAAAAATATCAGCGGCCAAGGACGCTTAACTGAAGACAACATGCAGAGCGCTTTGCGTGAAGTGCGCCTTTCTTTGCTTGAAGCAGATGTCGCCTTACCCGTGGTTAAAGATTTTATCGAACATGTGAAGCAGAAAGCCTTAGGCCAAGAAGTCATGACGAGCTTAAAGCCTGATCAAGCATTTGTTAAAATTGTTAATGACGAACTCATTCATATCATGGGTGATGCACGCTCCGAATTGAATTTTAAAACCCAGCCACCGGCCATATTTCTAATGGCGGGTCTTCAAGGTTCGGGTAAAACAACGAGTGCTGCTAAGCTAGCCCGCTATTTGAAAGAAAGCGAAAAGAAAAACGTCATGTTGGTGAGTGTGGATGTTTACCGACCTGCAGCGATTCATCAATTAAAATTACTCGCACAAGAATTAGATGTTGCTTTTTTCGATGCAGAGCCGAAAGAAGCTCCATTATCTATTGCCAAAAAAGCAATAGACGCTGCTAAAAAACAATTTCAAGATGTCGTTATCATCGATACTGCTGGCCGTTTGCATATCGATGATGAGATGATGGCTGAGATTAAGGCCCTACATAAGGCAGTCAACCCTGTAGAAACGCTCTTTGTTGTGGATAGCATGACCGGCCAAGATGCAGCTAATACAGCAAAGGCCTTCCATGAGGCCTTGCCCTTAACTGGAGTCATTTTAACCAAAACCGATGGCGATGCTCGCGGTGGAGCTGCTTTATCCGTTCGCCATATTACAGGCCAGCCCATTAAATTTATGGGACATGGCGAAAAAATTGATGCATTAGAACCTTTTTATCCTGAGCGCGTAGCTTCTCGTATTTTGGGTATGGGCGATATTCTCACCTTAATTGAAGAAGTGGAACGGAAAGCGGACAAAGCCTCCAATGAAAAATTAGCTAGCAAACTTAAAAAAGGAAAAGGCTTTGATCTTGAAGATTTTAAACAACAATTATTACAGATGAATAACATGGGTGGGCTTACAGGTATGATGAGCAAATTACCCGGTTTAAACCGCATTCCTCAACAAGCCATGGGACAGGTCAGTGATAAAGTCCTGGCTCAAACCATTGCAATCATTAATTCCATGACCGTCAAAGAACGGCGAATTCCTAAAATTATCGTAGGATCACGTAAAAAACGTATTGCTATGGGCTCAGGAACAAAAATTCAAGATGTTAATCGCATACTTAAACAATATGAACAAATGCAAAAAGTGATGAAGAAATTTTCAAAACCTGGCAGCATCAAACAAATGATGCGAGGCATGGGCGGGATGGGCGGAATGGGCGATTTAAAAGGCTTTTTACCCGATGATTTTAACCCAAAAGGCTAATGAAGGAATTTTCATCATAAAAACTCTTCCCATGGCGAGTTAATTTTCGTACAATACTCGCCATTTTTACGTAACCACTCTTAGAGGAAAACAATGGTCGTTATTCGTTTATCAAGAGGCGGCGCCAAAAAGCGTCCTTTTTACCACATTGTTGTAACTGATAGTCGCCGACGTCGTGACAGTAACTATATCGAGCGTATTGGCTACTTTAATCCTGTTGCGCGTGGGCAAGAAGTCCGCTTACACTTAGAAATAGAAAAATTAGCTCACTGGCAAAAAGTCGGAGCGCAGCTTTCTGATCGTGTTCGCGCATTAGCCAAACAATTTGCTAAAGAGAACCCTGCTGCATAACGTGAATAAAGATAGCGATTGGGTTGTTATCGCTCGTTTTGGTCGTCCTCATGGGATTAAAGGCTTGATTACTATCATTTCCTTTACCGAGCCTCGCGATAACATTTTAAATTACACTGATTGGCATATGTACATGCATCATCAGTGGCAGCCCCTAAAGCTATTGCATCTTGAAATGAATAGTAAACATATTCTAGCCCAAGTAGAGGGTTATCAAGAGCGAGAAGATGTAGCGCGTTTAACGAATATTGATATCGCCATCGCACGCGATCAATTGCCCGCTTTGGAAGAGGGTGAGTATTACTGGCACCAATTACAAGGTATGCAAGTTGTAAATAAAGAAAACGAGGTATTAGGTGTGGTTGATGAAATCATGCCGACAGGGTCAAATGACGTATTAGTAGTCGTCGGAGAAATGCGTCATTTAATTCCTTATTTACCTGAAAGAACGATTCTCCATGTCAACATCGAAGAACGTAAGATCACTGTTGATTGGGATAAGGATTTTTAACTGATGTTGCACCTTGGTGTCATTAGTTTAATCCCTGAGCTATTTGCAAGCCTCTCCTATGGCGTGACTGGGCGGGCGCTAGAACAAGGCATAGCTCGGGTGAGTTACTGGAATCCGCGCGATTGGGCAAGTCAACCTTACCGACAAGTGGATGACAAGCCTTATGGCGGTGGACCAGGCATGGTCATGATGTATGAGCCGTTACACGAAGCTATTTTAGCGGCTAAGCAGGAAATGCCTGCTACCTTGCGGACTATCTATTTAAGTCCGCAAGGTAGATTAATTCGGCAAGCTGATTTGAATCAGATTGCTAAAGAAAAGCAATCTCTGCTTTTCATAGCCGGAAGGTATGAAGGCATTGATGAGCGGGTTATCACCCATCATGTAGATGAAGAATGGTCTTTAGGCGATTTTGTCTTGAGTGGTGGTGAGCTGGCGGCAATGGTGTTTATTGATGCCTTGGTACGTTTATTACCAGGCAGCCTTGGGGCAGAGGCTTCAGCTAAGCAGGATTCATTTATGAACGGCTTACTGGACTGCCCCCATTATACGCGCCCTGCAGTGATTAACGGTGATTCCGTGCCCAAGGTATTATTAAGTGGCAACCATCGCGATATTGAGCGTTGGCGGCGAAAACAATCTTTAGGTAAAACTTGGTTAAAACGACCGGATTTATTGGAAGAATTAGAGTTAAACGATTTAGACATGCAATTGCTTGTCGAATTTAAACGCGAACATGGTGATTCTAACGAATAACCAGTAGAGGAGTAGGCAATGAGCAATATAATTGAACAACTAAATGCTGAGCAAATGCAAGGTAAAAAAATTCCTGAATTTAGCCCAGGTGATACTGTATTAGTGCAAGTTAAAGTAAAGGAAGGCACTCGTGAGCGCTTGCAAGCATTTGAAGGTATTGTTATTGCTAAGCGTAACCGTGGTCTAAACTCTGCTTTTACAGTACGTAAAATTTCTCACAACGTCGGGGTTGAGCGTGTTTTTCAAACTTATAGTCCCGTAGTTGACAGCATCACGGTAAAACGCCGCGGTCATGTACGTCGTGCTAAGCTTTATTACTTACGTAACTTAGCTGGTCGTGCAGCACGTATTAAAGAAAAATTAGCTAACAAAAAAGCTGATTAGTCAGGATAAAACGATGCTCATCGTATCTCCCTTTAAGTCACCCGCCGGCTGGCTCGAAGTGGCCTATGATGAGCATTATATTTATCGTGCCGTATTTATAGATACGCCCGAGTTTCAACCGAAACGAGCGCGCGGTGAAGCGCTAGGTCGCCTTATTGCTGAAGAATTAGACGCATATGCTACCAATCCTCACCACCGTTTCCAGCTACCCCTTAAACCGCTAGGAAGTGCCTATCAGCAAAAAGTTTGGAATGCTTTGCTTGTTATTCCTGTAGGTCGAACCATGACTTACGGTGAGCTTGCTACTAAGCTGCAAACAAGCCCTCGTGCCATCGGCCAAGCGTGTAAGACAAACCCTCTCGCTTTATTCATCCCCTGTCATCGCATCATCGGAAAAAATAGCCAAGGCGGCTACATGGGCAGCGCTAATGCCTTGCATTATAAGCTTGCTCTTTTAAAACATGAAAGCTCATAATCATGTTTTCTGTATTCACGGAAAGAAAATAATGACTACCGCTATCGTGTGGTTTCGCCAAGATTTGCGATTAAGTGACAACCCTGCATTTTTTGAAGCCTGTACTCAGCATGAAACGATCATGCCTCTTTATATTTTAGATGAAAAATTGAGCCTTCTTGGAGAAGCGCAAAGTTGGTGGCTCCATCACAGTCTAAATGCTTTAACAATATCACTGCAGCAATTAGGATTAAAACTTGTTCTTCGTAAAGGTGACCCTTTAGAAATTATTTTAGAATTAGCCAATACGCTCTCTATCGATGCTATTTATTGGAATCGCTGCTATGAGCCCTTAGCCATCGAACGTGATAAGAAAATTAAAGCAGCGTTGCCAACCCATGGAATCGAAGTAGTGAGTTTTAACGCAAGCTTGCTGCACGAGCCTTGGACGATTCATAATAAAAGCGGTGATTTTTTTAAAGTCTTTACCCCTTATTGGAAAACTTGCCGGCAAACCCTTGTTCTTAGGCCCATAAAAGAATTAACAAAGAGGCCTACTAGTGCTGATGTCGTTAGTGATGAGCTTAACACGTGGCAACTTTTGCCCAGGCTAAATTGGGCTAGCCAATTCCCTAATTTTTGGACGCCGGGTGAAGAAGGGGCTAAGCAACAGCTGAATAACTTTATAAATCATCATCTTCATGGCTATAAAATCAATCGCGACTTTCCCGCAAAGGACGCGACCTCACGCCTATCGCCTCATTTACACTTCGGCGAATTGAGTCCTTCAGCTATCTTAAGGGCCATTGAATTAGCCAAGCTTAATCCACATTGTGATTTAGCAGGGGCTGAGCATTTTCTGTCAGAACTAGGCTGGAGAGAATTTTCTTATTATCTGCTTTATCATGTTCCAACGCTTCCTTTGAAGAGCTTTAAACCTGAATTTGATGCCTTTCCTTGGCAAAATGATGAATCTTTACTTAAGTGCTGGCAAAAAGGAATGACTGGATACCCCATCATCGATGCGGGCATGAGAGAGTTATGGGCTACCGGTTACATGCATAATCGAGTGCGGATGATTACGGCTTCTTTTCTCACCAAAGGATTATTTGTGGATTGGCGGTTAGGTGCCGATTGGTTTTTAGATACCTTGGTTGATGCGGACTTGGCCAATAATAGTGCCAGCTGGCAATGGGTGGCGGGCTGTGGTGCGGATGCAGCACCTTATTTTCGTATTTTTAACCCGGTCCTTCAGAGCCAAAAATTTGATCCTCAGGGCATTTATATCCGTCGCTGGGTCCCTGAGCTTGCTTCTTTGGGAAATGATGCGATTCATGCCCCTTGGGAGGCAGCTGATTCAACAGCGATTTATGCCAAGACCAGTTACCCTAGACCCATCATCAATCATAAGGAAGCTCGCGCTAAAGCGCTTTATTATTATCGTCAATTAAAAATATAGGCATTCACCCAGGCTAAAGACTTTCTTTAAACGGACGATATATAAAGCATAAAGGTTGCCATGGAGCATAATGAATGAAACGATGGGGTTTGATTATCGTCTTACTTGCCTTACCACTCACCGCATTAGCCAATTGCGACTTAACGCGTTTTCATTGGGAATGCGATATGGCTTTTCACCCTAAACCCACTCGCTATGCTCAATCGTTAGTTTATTGCGGCAATACCTATGGTTATGTAACCCGCGAACAATTCGACATATTAACCAATTATAATCGCGCCGATGTGAACATGATTTTAACCGTAAATGGGGAATATGTAGATAGTCCCTGCATCCCCGCTCGACGCTCACCTAATTTGCCACAGTAGAAGCACAGGCCCAACCTCACCACCATCAAACATCTAATCCTGCTCGTAAGTGGAGCCTTAGCTACTATTTTTATGGCATAATCCCCTTATGAACAAAACACAATTAGAAATCGATGGGATTACGATCGAAATAGTTCGCAAACCCATTAAAAACATGCATCTTCGTATCTACCCTCCTGATGGAGAAGTTCGTGTAAGCGCGCCTTTAAGAGCTAGCTTACGTTATATTCGTGAGCAGCTTGAGGCCAAGCGGGAATGGTTGCATGCGCAACGAGCACGGCTTATGGCTTTACCGCCAAAAAATGAATTGTCCATGCAACAGGGTGAATCGCATTATTTTTTAGGACAGCCCTACACCCTTCATATAACGCCGACCTCTGCCTCGCCTCACATTCAATTAGAACATAACTTACTACTCTTTCGCATCGACCCTAAAGCAACCATTATTGAAAAAAAGGCCCATTTAAATCAATGGTATAAAATACAAATGAGAGCATTAATCCCCGAACTCATTCAAAAATGGCAGCCGATTATTGGCGTTAAGGTAGCCGCATGGGGAATCAAGACCATGAAAACCCGCTGGGGCTCTTGTAACACCAGAGCTCATCGCATTTGGTTAAATTTAGTTTTAATTCAAAAACCGTTGGCATGTCTTGAATACGTTTTAGTGCATGAAATGGTCCATTTATTAGAGCCTAGTCATAATAAGCGCTTTTATGCATTAATGACGCAATTTATGCCCGAATGGCAAAATCATAAAAAACTACTTCAACTCTAGGCTTAGCATGTCGCTTACACCCTTTATTGCTGATCAACTTTACCAAGCAGGTTTTTGCGTTCTAGATAACTTTCTATCGCAGGAAAGTTATTTAAAACTCAGTGAAATGATCAAAACACTTCATCACCAAAACGCTTTTGCACAAGCGAGAATAGGTCATAAATCAGATAAAACACAAAATAAAGCGATCCGTAATGACCAAATTTTTTGGCTCGATCGGGGGGAGCCTGCCGTCAATGATTATTTTGATCAACTTGATTCGCTTTGTGCTTTGTTAAATCAAACGTTATTTTTAGGCTTACAGAATCACGAAGCTCATTTTGCTGTTTATCAACCCAATGGTTTTTATAAAAAACATGTGGATCAGTTTGTAACGACCCAAGATAGGCGTATCTCTTGTGTGTATTATTTAAATGAAGCATGGGAGGCTGATTTTGGCGGGGCATTAAAGCTTTATAACACCAAGGATGAGCTACTCACGGAAGTAATGCCTATTGGTAATCGCTTTGTTTGCTTTAACAGTAATATGCCTCACGAAGTATCGACTGCTTACCAAACGCGCTACAGCATTGCTGCATGGCTTAAAGTGCGAGCACTTATGACAACTTCATGATCAGGTAATTGACGATGCGCGCAGGACTCCCTATGATCAAGAAATTTGTTTCAGGACGATCAAATGCGGAAAATAACGATATCCTCTCTGGGGGAACGATGCCTCGACGTTTTAAGTGTGGGCATAAAAACAATGTGCAGGCAATCCACTCTAGCTACCCCTCTTTTTTTACTTCTTTTTTCTTTAACCAGCCAGGCAAATGTCCGCGATGGCCTTTATCTTGGAGCGGGGTTAGGCGAATCTTTCGTGGCTAATGAGCTTACCACCACTAGCTATTCGAGCGGGTTAACTGTAAATAGCGATGGCGATGAAAACAGTACGATAGGTAATCTTTTTATTGGCTACGGTTCCACAAGCGACAGCGGCTTCTTTTTAGGAGGAGAATTAGGCACCAATTTCCCTGGGCGGACGGTGAATATGGATGGCATTGCCAACGCTGCCTTTTCGCCGTTTGTGGTCAGTAATCGTTTAACTATCACTGATTACGTAACGCTCGATTTATTACCCGGCTATGCGATAAACAATGGGATTTTGCTTTACGGCCGTGCGGGTTTCTCCTATGGCCAACTTAGTTATAAACAAGTCTTGAATAATAGCGCTTTTAGTATTGAAACAGATAATAATACCTGGGGAGGCCGGATTGGCCTTGGGACAACTGTAGCCTTTAGCCCTAATTTTGGCATGGCTCTTGATTATTATTACTCGGCTTATCAAGAAATGACGGTTACTTCACCTTTATTTAATATGCAATTTAAATCAAAACCTAGCGCTAATTTTGTAGGGATTTCGCTTTTATACCGATTATAGGAGAAGCCGTTATGCGTTATACACTGTGTTTGATACTCTTTTTTAATTCGCTTCTGACCTTTAGTGCACCGAGCAAGGGATTAAAAACTGAACTTGATACACTTATTTCACAAATGTTTCCTCAAGCGAATGTAGGGGTATTTGTGCAAGATGCAAAGACGAAGGAAATACTGTATGAGCATAACGCGAATAAGCTATTAAGCCCGGCGAGTAATATTAAACTTCTCACCGCAGGAGCAGTTCTTTATCAATTTGGTCCTGACGAGCATTACCTTACAACCTTATCGGAGTACAACCATAATTTTTATATCACATTTTCAGGCTCACCTGATTTTAAAAAGGAGGATTTAGAACATTTTATCCGCTTTTTAAAAGAGCGCGGGCTTAAAACGATTCAAGGCAATATTGTGCTTGATACCTTACAATTTAAACCCCCTTATTATCCACCGGGTGTTTCCTATGACGATCTTGGCTGGTACTACGATGCGCCAAGCACCGCTTTGATCCTCAATGGCAATGCAGTAGCTTACGATTTCATGACCGCTAAAGAATTAGGCCAACCTATTGTAATCAAACCTAAAAATGCCCATAAAGTCCTTACCCTTATTAACCAGGTTCGCACGGTTAGCAAAGAAGAAGATAAAGAGCACTGTGATTTAAATATCGAAATTAAACCCCATAACACCTTAAAATTATACGGCTGCTTAGCCCAAGCCGAAGAGCCTCGTACAATGCGATTAGCAGTCCCCGATCCTGTTTTATATGCGAAGCAAGTTATACAACAAGCCTTAAAAGAAAATCAGCTTTCATTAAAAGGAGCGATTGTCGAAGGGATGACGCCCAAAGAAGCCATCGTTTTGGCCACCCACCAATCCGATGACTTTATTACGCTTATCGCTCGTATGCTAAAAGAATCTGACAATTTATACGCGGATAGTTTTACCAAGCGCTTAGGCCTTGCTTTGACAGGCGAGGGAAATTTTAAACAAGGGGCCTTTGCCATTAAAAAATTATTGGCCGAGCATACATCGATGGATATGAAACAAGTTGAATTGGGTGACGGCGCAGGGACCCGCTATAATTTAACAACACCGAAACAATTGGCAATTTTTCTCTCCAATATCTATGACGATGAGCATTTAAAATCTCCCTTTTTAAATGCCCTGCCTGCTATGGGTGTTTCTGGTACCTTAAAAGATCGAATGGAAGAGAGTCCTTTAAAAAATAAAATCTTTGCCAAGACGGGAACTATGCATGATATCTCCTCGTTATCCGGTTATCTTGTCTTAGCCGATGATAAAGTTATTTTGTTTTCTATTATTAACAACGGAATTTTGCAAGGCCAATTACCTAAAGCCAAACAACTTGAAGAAAAAATCTTAACGGTTATTATGTCTTCCCAGGTATAATGAATTTTTGGATAAAATAATCGATGCATGCTTTAGACATCCAACAACTGCGCAAAACTTATGCTAATGGTGTAGAAGCCTTAAAAGGTATTGATTTAAAAGTAAATACGGGCGATTTTTTCGCATTACTCGGTGCTAACGGTGCTGGGAAATCAACCACCATTGGGCTAATCACTACCCTTTTGACCAAGACCTCTGGGACGATTTGTATTAATGGCTGCGATCTAGATAAAGAGCCGGCCATAGCGAAGTCTTATTTAGGCTTGGTGCCGCAAGAAATTAACCTTAATATTTTTGAAACCTGCGAACAAATCCTTTTAAATCAAGCAGGTTACTATGGTGTCCCCCGTAAAAAAGCGCTTCTTAAGGCACAGGCCCTTTTAAAGCAATTAGGCTTATGGGAAAAGCGTAAAAATATCGTTCGCCACTTATCCGGCGGTATGAAGCGGCGATTAATGATTGCTCGTGCGTTAATCCATCAACCTAAAGTGTTAATTCTTGATGAGCCTACAGCTGGGGTAGATATTGAAATCCGACGCAGTATGTGGGAATTTTTAAAGCGAACCAATGAAGAAGGCACTACGATTATTCTCACCACTCATTATTTAGAAGAAGCTGAGCAGCTTTGTAAAAATATTGCCATTATTGATAAGGGCTTGATTGTTGAAAATACCTCGATGAAAGCATTATTAAAAAACCTTCATCATCAAACGTTTGTTTTTAACACCGTCGATCCTATCGCTGATTTACCCTTGTTAGACCCCATTATAGCCAATAAAATCGATGCTAATACCTTTGAAGCCCGTATCGATAATCAATTGACCTTAAATGAGGTCTTTCAAATTTTAAGTAAACGCGGTATTCAAATTCATAGTATGCGTAATAAAACTAATCGGTTAGAAGAACTCTTTTTGGATCTTATACATCATGACGTTTAATCAACAATGGATCGCTTTATACACTATTATTCGACGAGAATTAGTGCGTATGTTTCGGATTGCAAGCCAAGTATTTTTGCCGCCGGTGATTACTACCTTATTGTATTTTTTAATTTTTGGTACGGTTATAGGCGATCGCTTAGGCTCTATTGATGGCATGACCTATGCTAAATTTATTGCGCCAGGTCTTATTATGATGACCGTGATTACCAATGCTTATGCTAATGTATCGACCTCCCTTTTTAGTGTGCGTTTTCAACGTAGCATTGAAGAGATACTAGTCAGCCCCATTCATCCAAGCCTACTATTATTGGGTTATGTATTAAGCGGCGTTTTGCGAGGCGTTATTGTAGCGATTCTTGTTTATGTAGTAGCTTGCTTCTTTTTAGATGTGGATTTCACTCGTATTCCTATGACGTTATTAGTCGTCACGCTGGTGGCTGCTTTATTTTCTCTAGCCGGGTTTACCAATGGTATGCTGGCCCGTAACTTCGATGATGTAGCCATTGTTCCCACGTTTATTTTAGCGCCTTTAACGTACCTTGGCGGTGTATTTTATGGGATTCATATGCTCTCTCCTTTTTGGCAGAAAATATCCTATTTAAACCCCATTTTTTACATGGTGACCGGGTTACGACAAGCGATGATCGGTCATCAAGAAACCAGTATGGCGTTGGCCATG
>JAGVKL010000003.1 GCA_020050595.1 Legionellales bacterium | reverse complement strand
TTGAGGCGAATAGCAAGCTCTATTTAACGAAATCAAGCGTGTATTTTGACCCATTTATTGCTTTTGCAGCCCGGCGATAACTTTAGGGACGTTGCCTAATGCGCATGACACCCTATTTTTACATGCACTTGGTAAAATTTGCTCTTATTTCCTTCAATAAAACCCCGAGTTTGAGTCACTTCATACCAATCGAGTTTTCCATGGGATTGCGCCGCTTGAGCGATCGCATTGTTAATGGCTTCTTCAATACTATGCTGGGAAGTACCTACAAGCTCAACCACTTGATATACTTTATCTGACATCGTTCATTCTCCCTGAAGTAATGGTTGTGTTTTTACAGCAGCGGCTGCTTTCGCAATGGCCTTCCTAATTGCCTCGGCATCTTTAGACTCAGGAGGTACAATAGCTAATAGCCGCTGCCAATAAATAATTGCCTGATGATAAGACTGCCTGATGTAAGCATCCATTGCAAGCATCGCTAGTGCATCGGGCTGTTTATTATTTCTTTTCAGTATTGATTCAAAATGCTGACGTATATCATCATTAAATGCACGATGATTCAATTGCCATAAGCTTTGCGCGTAATTAACGACTATTGGTTCATTAGTAGGTTGAAGCTCATAGGCCTTCGTGAAAGCCTCATGCGCCAATTGCCATTGATTTTGACTAGAGTAAAGACGGCCTAACAGATACCATCCACGAGCGCTATTAGGATTTTCTTCTAGCTTGCTTTTAAGTTTATCAATAATTTCTTGTGGGCCTTTTACGGTTTTTAAAAGCGCTTCTACTTGCGTTTGGCGCGTTTGCTGCTTTAAATAATTATCCCATGCAAAAAAACCACCCCATGTGAAATAAGCAAATACCACAAAAGAAATGATCAAAGGGGTCAGTATAAGGAAAAATCTTTTAGCAAAACAACGCAAAGGATAAAAAACCATGATCAAAGCGATCGCTAAAAGCGCTGTTAAACTGATTAATAATCCCCACTCAGCCATAATTTACTCGCCTTAAACACGTTCGCCAAAAGATAAATAACCCCGTGACTAAGAATAATCCTGGCCCAAACCATAACAGTAGAGTGAGTGTTTTTACGGGAGGGTTAAATAAAATAAAGTCGCCATAACGGGCCGTCAAGTAGCTGATAATTTCATTATCGCTTTTCCCTGATTTAACCAATTCATACACTTCCTTACGCAAATCTTTAGCTAAGTCAGCATTGGAATCCGCAAGATCTTGATTTTGGCAAACAAGGCAACGTAACTCATGTAACAAATGATTAAATTGAGCCTCTTGAGCGCGCGTTTCAAGGGGGTAGCTGGTATTCGCCCATGCTGGACCTATGATGAAAAGAAAAAGCATTACTGTCATCCCAGCGCAGGCGGAGATCCATCGCGAAAGAGGCACAGATATAATCATCCCTTTCCCCTCGTTAACGATTTAATTAAAGGGACAAACTCATCTTGCCATATTTTTGGAGTTAATACCCCTGCATGGCGATACCTTATAATGCCTGCTTTATCTACCAAAAATGTTTCCGGTGCACCATAAACACCCAAATCAATCGCAACTTTTCCGGCAAAGTCCCCACCTACTGCTTTATAAGGATTTCCCCATTCCTCTAGCCATTTTTTAGCATTATTAATATCATCTTTGTAGTTTAAACCATAAATAGCTACACCCTCGCCTGCCAACTGCAATAAAAAAGGTTGCTCATCCAAACAGGCAGCACACCAGCTTGCCCAAACATTTAATAAAGAAATTTGGCCTAGCATTGGCGCTTTTGTAAACACAGCACCTTCATCTCCTATAGCCTTTAACTCAAATGAAGGCAACGCTTTACCAATTTTGGCTGAAGGTAACTGATGCGGGTCAAGCGATAATCCACGCCAAAGAAAAAGAGCCAGCAACATAAATAAAACAAAAGGTAAAATACGCCAATAGATTGCTTTCATACAGCCCTCTCCTTACCTATTGCCTGCGCATTTAAGGAGCGTTTCTGGTAATAACGCCTATCGGTTAATGCCAATAAACCACCTGCCAAAATTAAAAATCCACCGCCCCAAATCCAGCGAATAAAAGGTTTATAATACAAACGCACCGACCAAGCATCTTCGCCTAGGGGCTCGCCTAAAGCAATATAGATATCGCGAAAAGGCGTGACGTCAATTGCCGACTCCGTCATGGCCATGCGCCCTACATTATAAATTCGCTTCTCGGGATAAATATCGCGGAAATAATGATGATGCTTTACTAGAAAATAAGCCCTAGTCCCATGATAGTTAGGGCCATTCAGCTTAGATTCGCTAATAAATTGAACCTCATAATCAGCAATCGTTGCCTTGCTGCCAGGGGCCATCCTCACATCATCTTGGATACCATAACTAGAAGACACAGCGATACCAATTATTGTAGCGGCCACCCCGCAATGTGCGAGCAACATACCGCTAAATGCTTGGCCAATCGAATAACTACCTCGCTGCCTTACTCGCTCCCATAAGGCTTTAAAACTACTTAGGATGATAAAGAAAGCCAGCATCAGTCCCAACCACACAGAACTATTGACCGCTTGTTCTAAGCTTAGCAGCAACATAACCGGTAAAATCACGCTCAACAATAAGGTAATTTTTAATTTGCCAAAAACACGGCGAAAGTTATCTTTTCGCCAATTTAAATGAATACCCAATCCCATCAGAAAAAATAAAGGGCACATTAAAGGAACAAATACGGCATTAAAATAAGGAGCCCCTACCGATAATTTACCCAAACCTAACCCGTCGACCAATAAGGGATAGGTCGTTCCCATTAGCACGGTAAGCATAGCAACGGCAAGAAAGACATTATTTAACAATAACGCACTCTCCCGCGATACCGGCTGAGGGGCGTTTTCCCGCTTTAACGCATGGGCTCGCAAAGCAAAGAGCAGTAAGGATCCACCAATAACCGCTAAAAGAAAAAATAAAATGTACAACCCACGCTGTGGATCCACTGCAAAGGCATGAACGGAGGTTAAAACTCCTGAACGTACCAAAAAAGTTCCAATTAAACTTAACGAAAAGGCCGTAATGGCTAAAAGAAGCGTCCAAGCTAAAAATTGCTGACGTTTCTCGCTAACCGCTAATGAATGAATTAATGCCGTACCAACTAGCCAAGGCATAAAGGAGGCATTTTCAACGGGGTCCCAAAACCACCAACCACCCCAACCTAATTCGCGATAAGCCCACCAACTGCCTAAGGTAATCCCTGCCGTGAGGCAGCACCAAGCAGCCAACGTCCAAGGACGCGTCCACTTAGCCCAAGAAGACTCAAGCTTTCCTAACCACAATGCGGCAATTGCAAAAGCAAAAGCCACAGAAAACCCTACATATCCCATATACAACATGGGAGGATGAAATAAAAAACCTGGATCTTGCAATAAGGGATTTAAATCACGCCCCTGACTGTGTAAGACTTGAAACTGTCGCGTAAAGGGATTTGATGTCATTAATAAAAAAAGAATAAATCCACTACTTAGTATACCTAAAACAACCAGCACTCTTATGCGAATGGCATCATCCAAATGCCCACTAAAAAAACTGACGCCAAGCATCCATAGACTTAAAATAACTACCCATAGCAACATAGAACCTTCATGCCCGCCCCAAACCGCGCATAGTTTATAAAACCACGGTAAAGAGATACTTGAATTCAGTAAAACATAACTCACTGTAAAATCATCGTTAAGAAAACAAACGGTCAAACAGACATAGGCCAAAGCTATAAATCCAAATTGCCCCAACACATAAGCCTTCGCTGATTGTTGCCAAAGCCTATTTTGACGCCAAAGGCCTAAAGTTGGCACAATAACCAGCATGCCAGCGAAGAGAAGCGCTAAGATGAGAGAAAATAAACCAATTTCAGCGGTCATAAGTCGATTTTTTACCTTCTGCTAGCGCCTCTTTTAAAACGGGCGGCATGTAGTTTTCATCATGTTTAGCTAAGACTTCGGTTGCTTGAATATGTTGGTTATCTAAAAGCATGCCTTGAGCCACGATACCTTGCCCCTCGCGAAATAAATCAGGCAAGATCCCTTGATAAACAACTTCCACTGTATTTTTATAATCCGTTAATTTAAATCGCACACTTAAACTATTTATTTTACGAATTACACTCCCAGGAACCACCATCCCCCCTACCCGAATCGCATGTCCTTTAGAGGCTTCTCCTTTCGCAATTTGAGTTGGCGTATAAAATAAACTAATATTTTGCCGCAGTGCATAGAGGATTAAAGCTATTGCAATAGCCAATATAGCTATCATTAAAAGCAACGTTACTAATTTTCGTCTACGTGCGGGCTTCATCATTTTTAAACCATTGCTGCAATACTTTTCGTACACGTTTTCGCTGCCAAAAAGCGTGAACGATAGTTAACGTGAAAACGGTAAAAAGAAGCCCATAAGCAGGCCAAACATAGGCAGCATAGCCTCCCATGTTTAATGTTTGAATTATAAAGTTCATTCTTTTCTCCTCACCCTAGCTCTTCCCTCGTGGGGCTTTGGGCTTAAGTTTAACAGACAGAACGATTTCTTTTACCCAGTGTTGGCGCCGTTCCCGCACTAAAAGCTCATTACGAGCTCGCCATAAAATAACCCCTACGCAATATAAAGAAAAACCAAGCAGCGTAAGCAACAAAGGATAAAGCATACTAGCTGCAATTTTAGGTTGCGATAAAAATGTTAAGGTAGCTCCTTGATGCAAGGTATTCCACCAATAAACGGAATAGTGAATGATAGGCAGATCAACCAGTCCTACTAACGTTAAGATGGCAACAATTTTATCGCCCTGCTCTTTATCCTGGTATGCATGACTTGTCGCCATGATGGCACCGTATAAAAACAAAAGAATAAGTTCAGAGGTTAAGCGCGCATCCCAGATCCACCACGTGCCCCACATGGGCTTTCCCCATAAACTCCCTGTCACCAATGCCAACAAAGCCATAGAAGCACCTAAAGGCGCGCATACTTTTAAAAGAAGACCTGCTAATTTAATGCGCCATACCAATAACAATAAGGCTAAAAATCCCATCCAAGCATAGAGAGCCATCGATAAAAAAGCACTGGGGACATGAATATAAATAATACGAAAAGCATCGCCCTGCTGATAATCCGGAGGAGCGAAAAATAATCCCCATCCAAGGCCCATCAACAAGGTAATTAACGCGAAGGCAGCTACCCAAGGACTCCATCGACTTGATAGTTCATAGAATGTCTTGGGTGAAGCTAGTTGATACAACAGCTTCCACATAGAAAATATTTCAATCAAAAAGGAAACAAAATGGTATCACAGTATAGCTATATTTTCCAGGGAATTTATCGGACAAAAATACCCAAATGTAGACCAATATGATATAATAACTATCATCAAAATATTGCTTTGAAATAGACGATGCCCCATCTACGCCAAACTGAAATTTTAGCCTTGATTACGGCAAAGCAAAGCTTAGTACAGAGTGACTTGGCTAAAGCCCATGATTATCAGAGCTTAAAAACAAAAGTAATG
>JAGVKL010000041.1 GCA_020050595.1 Legionellales bacterium | reverse complement strand
TACCATTGCCCAAGGCAATGTGGAGTCGTTACACGACCAGGTACTTATTGATTTATACGATGCAGCCCTTATGGATAAGACCTATTACGATAAAATTACTGCCAGTGTCGGACCTGTTTTATCCGAAATTAATAAAAGCAATGCTTCGGGGATTTTTTCTTTTTCAGAAGCGACTTCTGAAATTGAGTTGATGGCCTCCATTAAGCACAAACGGGTCGTCTACATTGGGCTCGATAGTTTAACCAACCCCAATATTGCTCAAGCGGTTGGTAAAGCGTTTCTATCGGATTTAGTCTCAACCGCTGGGAAAATTTATAAAGAAAGCCATGCCAATTATCGTTTGAACCTTCATTGTGACGAGCTGTCTGAAATCATTCAGGACTCTTTTGTAAAAATATTAAATAAAGCAGGCGGAGCAGGCTTTCAGGTGACAGCTTATGCCCAAACCAAACAGGATTTAGAAGTGGCTTTAGGCTCAAAAGCTATGGCTGAGGTCACCAAAGGCAACTTAAACACACTGATTATTTTACGGGTAGAAAATGATGAAACTGCGAATCTTTTAATTAAAGTTCTACCCAGTGTTGATGTGGTATCACATACCCAGGTGTCCATGGTTAGTGATACGCCACATGGTGAAGAGGGTGTGTTTTTTAATACCACCAATGAAGACCGAGTACAAAAAAATTCAATTGGGATGCTGGAGGTCAACGACATTACCTCGTTGCCTAAAGGCCAGGCTTTTGTTTTGGTTAATGGCGGGGAATTATATAAGGTTCGAATTCCATTACCTCTTAACGATGGTCTAGCTCCCGATGATATTAAAAGCGTTTTGTGTGACATTAATAAACTCGAACCGCTGCGAACTGCTGAGCCATTAATCTCTGAATCAAGCCCGGAACTTGAGGTACGTCATTTTGTGTCGGACGCAGAGAAAGATATTAAAGAGCCTGCAGTACCACTTCAAACAGAGCCAGAAAAACCTTCAGTTACCCTAGAAATAATACCTGATTTTATCAAGTGGCTTGAACACCGCATGCATTCTGGTAACAAACAATTTTCGTTAGATGCTCAAGAATTAATTCTGCGACAACTCCAGGAACAAGACGACCAACGTATTTTTGTACTGCCTGAAGTTCTTGGCAAATACCAAAGTCGCTCGGGCGTTGCAACTGAAGATTTAGAATCTGCTTTAAAAGAGTCTTTTAGTAATGGAGCACTTTATTTTATCACAAGAGCAGGACTGCAACAGGAAGTAGTGCCTTGTCGTTTAAGCCAACCCATCCGTACTGAATATTCCACTGACATTAAAAAAGGAAACTCATAATGACCACTACAGTAAAACTAACTTTGAGTAATCATGAGGTGAATCGTCTGTTTACTCGTGAACTAAAAAATGGGGTAAATTTTTACCAAAAACTCATGAGTAAAGTAGCAAGTTTAATCAAGAGTTGTAAGGAGCAGCGTGTTTATGCGCTTTTAAGTCTTTATCAAATGAATGAAGCCGTTAATACCCTTATCCAAAAATTTTATGATGACATTGACAAATTTGAGGGGGTATTGGAGAAGAAGAAGCATTTGGCTGGTAAAAAAATCACCTACCAACCCGTGCACTTTCCTGAGGTATGCTTTGACAGTGCACTTGCCAGTAGTCTGGTTGAACTCTTTGAAGTGTACGACCATTTTATCTCTCTGATTAAAACCTTAAGGGCCGCAGGATGCTTTACCTATGATGATGATTACTTTAATAACCTAAGACGGGCTTTTAAAGAGGTGAATCGCCTTTTAAGTACGCTTTTATTAAGCTCAGTTAAAGACCTGCCCTCGATTACACTTGATGAAGCAATTCATCAGAAAGAGCCCTATCAGCTGCATACACAATATCATGGTGAGATGGATTACTCCCTCCTGTATAAGGCGCTTACCTCCAATGTGGCACCAAGGCTTGAAGAAAAAATCAGGCAACCGTTGCTGTCTTGTTTAAACAAAAGACTAGAACAAGAGTGCGAGCCTTTGAGCAGCCACCATTCTGAAGAAAGGGGCGCTGCATGAAATTATACATTTGCGAAAAACCTTCTCAAGCCAAAGACATTGCCGCAGTTCTTGGGGCTAAGACTCGAACTGAATCCTGTTTTGAAGGGCAGGGCATTGCGGTCACCTGGTGTATTGGTCATTTACTGGAACTCATGCCACCCGATCATTATTGCGAACACATTAAACCTTGGCGAATGGACATCTTACCTATTGTTCCAAAGATTTGGGTTTTAAAGCCACAGGAAAAAACCAAAAAACAGCTCAATGCCATTAAACAGCTATTAAAAAAGGCCACTTCGGTGGTCATTGCTACGGATGCAGACAGAGAAGGTGATGTGATTGGCCGTGAAGTGTTGGATTACTGTAATTATAAAGGTCCTGTTGAGCGATTATGGTTGTCTGCCCTGGATGAGTCTTCCATTAAAAAGGCACTGAATTCCATTCGTCCAGGCAGCTCCACCGAATCGCTCTATCAAGCAGGACTTGGCAGAGCACGTGCCGATTGGCTGATTGGTATGAATTTAACGATGGCGGCGAGCTGCCTATTTGGTGTTCCTGGACAGGGTGTTTTATCAGTAGGGAGGGTGCAAACGCCAACCCTAAAGTTGGTTGTGGATAGGGACATTGAAATTGAACACTTTAAATCTAAGGATTATTTTGTTTTAAAAGCCCAATGTGCCTCGATAAGTCAAGAATTGTTCTGGACTACCTGGGAAATGCCTGAAGAGGTTACTGATGAGGAAGGACGATGCATTAATCAATCGCTGATTGATGCAGTGGTACTTCAAATACAAGGCCAACAGGGAACTATTAACGAGTTTAAGGAAACCCGAAAAAAAGAGGCACCGCCTTTATGCCTGTCCTTATCTGCCTTGCAGCAAATCGCCTCGGCAAAACTTGGATTTAGTGCCAAACAAACCCTGGATGTAGCTCAATCTTTGTATGAGCAGCATAAGGCGACCACCTACCCGCGAACCGATTGCGGTTATCTACCCGAAAGTCAATTTGCAGAAGCACCCATCGTATTAAAAGCGCTGGGACAGGTAGATAAAGAAATTGAACCCTTACTGTCTCAATGTTCGAAGACGTTCGAATCAAGGGTATGGAACGATAAAAAAATCACGGCCCACCATGGCATCATCCCAACAGCAAACGCTCAGGTAACCCTTCACTCTATGTCACAGCCTGAGCGTCAGCTCTACCACATCATTCGCTCATATTATCTGGCACAATTTCTTGGTGATTATGAATACCTACAAAGAAGTGTTGTGCTTGATATCAGGGGACATTTCTTTAAAGGTTCAAGTGCTACAGCTTTAGTATTAGGTTGGAAAAACGCGATTAAAGAGAAGGAGGATCAAGAAGAACCAGAAGGCTCTCCTCAGGAACATTTAGGCAACATTCCCCAATTAATCAAAGGACAATCGGTGGCAGTCAATAGTTGCCAAGTGGATAAACGAAAAACCAATCCACCCGCACGATTTACAGAAGGAACCTTAATCACTGCGATGAAGTCCATTGCCAAATACGTGGACAACCCCCAACTTAAAAAAATTCTAAAAGAAACAGCAGGCATTGGCACGGAAGCCACCCGTGCCAATATTTTAGAAACCTTGATCAGTAGAGAGTACATCAAACGCCAGGGCAAGCAACTCATCTCCACACAAAAAGGGCGCGGCCTTATCCAGAAATTACCACCCAGCATTACTAATCCTGCAACCACGGCACTTTGGGAGCAAGTATTGGATGGTATTGCCAATGGGGTGAGCGGGATCACCGATTTTCTTGATGATCAGAGTGACACGCTCACCGGCATGCTAGAGCAATTAATTCACCTCGCACCCGCTTATAAAAACCCCGGTGAATTAAGTCAATTTGCCTGCCCAGAGTGTCAAAACACCTTGTACAGACGGGAAGGGAAAAAAGGGTTTTGGTGGGGATGTTCGGGATTTCCTCAATGTAAATCCACCTTTTTAGACAATAAAGGAGCGCCACGAATCAAGGGTTTTCCAAATCATCATTAATGATTACTTATCGCAGAACAAAGAGACGAATTCACTATAAACAGGACTAAACCATTTAAGGATGATGAATGAATACTTTTATGATTAAGAGGAACGAAAAAAATGGTTACAAAAAAATTGATAGCGACTGGGGTGTTAATTTATGCGTTAAGTACTCATGCATGGTGTAGTCCCGCATCCACGGAATATGTGAAAGCATCCATAGATGCATTACGCACTGAACTTAATGCTCAAATTAAAGCGCTCAATACCGGGGTGGGTTCAGTTCAAAAGCAAGTCAATGAACTGCCCATTGTCACCCATCACATTGGTGAAGTATTTCAAGGTGGCATGGTCTTTTGGGTCGATGCCAGTCAGCAACATGGATTAATGGTTTCTCTTACTGATTTGAATGAGGGCGAGGGCATTGAATGGCGTAATGGGGAGGGAGGGGACAGAACTGTTAATGCTCAAGCCAAAGGATTTGGAGCGGGAGAACATAATACTCGTCTCATCGTTGCTGAACAAACCGTTGATCAGCAAGAGGGTCGGTTTGCAGCACTTCTTGCTGCTAATTTCCAGATTTCAGCCGACGGAATAACACCGTGTCCTGCCACAATAACCGCGACTGCCGCCTGTTACGGAGGCTGGTACTTGCCTTCAGTCTATGAGCTCGTGGCCTTGCATAGCAATTTAAAACGGATGGGATTAGGTCAATTAGCTGATGAACCCTATTGGAGTTCAACAGAAAGCAATACCACTCAAGCCTGGCTTGTTGATTTTAGTAGTGGTGAGCCAAGCATCCATGAAAAATCAACACCCGCGCACGTTCGCGCCATCCATGTATTTTAATTGAAGAGAACCATGATGAAAAAATTAATTAGTGTTTTATTACTCACCGCATCCGTTGGCACTCATGCAGATCCTATTGGGGAGATATTGTATCTAATCAAAGTATTGGATACCAAAGTAACCGCATTACAAGTGAAAACTGACTCATTACAAACTCAAATAGTTAACATCCCTGAGGGGAAACAAGGCATTCCAGGTGAGAAGGGCGCACCAGGTCCTCAAGGCCCACAAGGTCTGCGAGGAATACCAGGATCTCAAGGACCAACGGGAACAGAAGGACCGCGTGGGCTTCCAGGAAACTATACAGCAGGAGATGGCATCACGATTGAGGGTGATGTGATTAAAATGTCCCGAATATCCCATCAAATTGGCGAAGAATATCGCGGTGGCTTAGTATTTTATGTGGATGAAAGCGGGCAGCACGGTTTGATTGCCAGCAAGATTGATGTCAACGGACAGGGCATCCAATGGCGCAATGGCGCTTCAGGTAACAAAATCACCAATGCCAAGGGAGATGGTATTGGGGCTGGGGAAAGTAATACTCGGGTAATCATCGCAGCGCAG
>JAGVKL010000012.1 GCA_020050595.1 Legionellales bacterium | reverse complement strand
CGTCCCTAAAGTTATCGCCGGGCTGCAAAAGCAATAAATGGGTCAAAATACACGCTTGATTTCGTTAAATAGAGCTTGCTATTCGCCTCAATCAAGCGTTTATTTTGCCTCAATTTCTTACTTTTTCCCTCCTGGCGAAACTTTAGGGACGTTGCCTAGATTTGATGACAAAAATGATTTAATTTATTTCTAATTGTCATCGAATAGGGTTTGACCCCTCAATCGATCTTGTTGGGCCAAGGCCCAACCCTGAGGTATCGTCACTTTTTGTTAAACCATGTAGCCTGGTTGCTTGCAACCAGGGACTTTAAGTATTGATGCAAGTTATGGCATGCTTCCCTGGTTGCAAGCAACCAGGCTACCGTTTAAAAAGTGATGATCCCTCAGGGCCCAACCTACAGAAAATTTGGATGCATCAGAGTTGCACCTCATAGAATATCCTTTCTTTTTACATCCTGCAAAATAGATTTATACTTATGCGCATTTTTCTACAAAAAAGTTATAATAACGCAAAATAATACACAGGTTGTTTATGAAAAAGCAGGATTTTAACTTTCATTTACCTAATGAATTGATTGCTCAGTATCCGTTAGAGAAGCGAAGTGATTCTCGTTTGTTGACCTATAATGGTGCTACAAAACAACATGGGCATCATCAATTTAAAGATCTCGTCGATTTTTTAGAATCGGGTGATTTATTAGTGATGAACAATAGTAAAGTTATTCCCGCACGATTGTATGGTCAAAAAGCAAGCGGCGGTAAAGTGGAGCTTTTAGTTGAGCGCTTCATCACTAACGCTTCTTTTTGGGCGCATATTAAAGCCAGTAAGTCACCAAAACCAGGGACGATTATCCATCTTGATCAAAATTGGCAGATAGAGATAGTCAGCAAAGACGATGACTTATACCATTGCCGCGTGGATGGAGACGTTGACACAATGCTTCATCAAATCGGCCATGTGCCTTTACCGCCTTATATTACTCGTGATGATGAAGTATTTGATTTGAGTCGTTATCAAACCGTTTATGCTGAGCATAAAGGCTCGGTGGCTGCGCCGACTGCAGGATTACATTTTGATGAGCTTGTTTTAGCTAGCCTTAGGGAAAAAGGTATTAACGTGGCTTACTCTACGCTGCATGTAGGAGCGGGGACCTTTCGTCCTGTTCGGTGCGATGATATTCGCGAGCATAAAATGCATTGTGAATGGTTCAGCGTGAGTGAGGTGCTATGTGAGGCGGTAAAAGAGGCGAAAGCTAAACAGAAAAGGGTTATTGCTGTCGGTACGACAGCACTTCGTAGTTTAGAAAGTGCGGCTGTCGATGGTAAGATTCATCCTTGTAGTCGTGAGACGGATATTTTTATTTACCCAGGTTATCAATTTCAAATTTGCGATGGATTAGTTACGAATTTTCACTTGCCTGAATCAACGTTACTGATGTTGGTTGCAGCATTTATCGGGTATAAAGAAGCAATGACGCTCTATGAAGTAGCGATTGCCTCTCGTTACCGCTTTTTTAGTTATGGCGATGCGAGTTTATTACTAAGATGAATAAAACCCAAAAAACTATTATACCGGTGTTTACCACCCCTGCAGGGAGTTGCCTAACTAATAAAAACTGGGAAGATGCGGGTGTAAAAATAGCTTCGTTCCATTTAGCCGCATTATTGATGAAACCCGGTTATGATGTCTTAAAAACATTACCTGATTTAAAAACGTATACAGGATGGAGCGGGACAACGGTGCTCAATGCCTCTATACCCCGAAAAAATAATGGAGTTTATGAAATTCGCTCAACCTATGATGGTCAAATTATTTCGCTTACAAGAGAAGATCTTTTCGCATTGGTTGCAGTATTGAAGCCTGATAGGGTTATTTTGCCGGAAGAAGATGAATCATTGTGGGAAATATTACCGGAAACCACGACTCCTTTTTTTCCTAGTGGTAAGCAGCCGCTTAAGACTAAGCGGGCTTATGGTGTTTATTTTTTCTATAATCCGAAGAGCTCTGTATTTTCAGAGTTTATAAATACTATATCACTTCATAAGGAAAAGCATTGTTACGTGGCTGGTGACTTCAACCCCTCACAAATTGCAGAGCTAGCAAGTTATGGTGTGATCATTGAAACAAATAAGCCCGCCGATGATGCGTATAAAGGTCAAGTTTATTGTGAGGAAGGGGAATTATCTATCCAGAGTGATAGCCATTCAACTGCATTTGAATTAATTACTAAAAATTGCCTTTGCGCTACCTGCAGGCAAGGCTTCACGCGGGCTTATTTACACCATTTATTCACCCACACCCCGCTTTTATGTCAACGGTTTTTGGTAGAGCATAATATGGCGTATCTAAACGGTTGAGCGGTATGGTGTAGAGACAGGGTTGATAAAAAACAAACAAATAGGTTTGTTTGTACGCATTATTGGTCAATCATGATATAATAAATCAAATTTTAATAGTGGGTGAATAAAGAGAGATTTCAATGTTAGCAAGATTTCCAATCAGAGAGGATAAAGTAAAGTTCGTCATACAGAATTTATTATATCAAGGATATCAAACCTTATCGGCATTTGAGAGCGCATTTTATCCGAGGGCATTAAGAGTTGCATTGGAAGCATTTCATTTAGCACCAACAAACGAAAATATATTGGCTGTTTATAGAGCTTTTTTTGCTAGCCCTACTTGGGGTTTTTCAGCTTTACGCAGTTTCTCTAGGTTTTATTTTACAAAAGCTTACCGTTTATTGTACGTTAATCGATTATTGAATGATGAAAACAACGGTCAGGCTAATTTTGATCTAGTGCTAAGGAATGTGGGTTTTCCAGATTTAGTTGCTAAAGGTCTTTTGGAACTTCACCGTAGTGGTTTACTAACAAATGCTAACCGGTACATAGTACATAACCCCTCATCTCGGTTTATTGAGATTCTTTCCATACTTCGTGAAAATGGAGTATTAAGAGGGGAATTAGCGCAGGCTAATTTTGATGCGTTGGTAGAATTTTGCGGACCTATTCTGAGGCGCAGTGGTATAGCTCAGGCGGAAGAAGAGTATTTATTGAGAGTTTTTTCCACGCTTAAAGAAGTAGGTTTGTCGATTCAGGCTAATTTTAGCGAGGTGATAAGGGGTAGTGAGGTCCCAGAAAAGGTTGGTAACGCTCTTTTAATACTGCGTGGGGGGCGCTTATTAACAGATGCTAATCGTGAGGCGGTGGTAGCAATAGATCCAGGACTAGCATCGATTGTTAACGAAGCTTTTTATGTGCTTTGTTATGAGGAAGGAAGTGTATTTAGAACTGCGGAAGCCCAAGTTTATTTTAATGGGCTTATGATGCATTCTGCCATACTCCTTATCCCCGGTGTTTGGAGTAGGATACCTGTTCATACCATGACTGAAGAGCGTTTTAATAGCATTATCGAGATTGCTGAGGCGCATGCTGCTGATGTGGTTGCGGGGCAAAGAGCATTTGCAGCTTATGTTGATCGCGAAATTCTAGGTATAGTTGCAGAGGGCGGCGGAGGTGCCAGAGTCTATAATGGAGCACAAAGTACGCATACAGCGAGTGTACATGCCTCGGCTTCGGATTCCGCATTACGCTTAAAATCCCGTTATGGTTCAATGGTTAATGAAACTACTCTTGATTCGTTCTCTATTTTTCTTGCAAGTCAATCCGTTGCTGCAAACAGTGAGCTTCTTGCTGCAAGAGCCCAAGTTGCATCTGGAACCAGTGAAGTTGCAGTCACAGAGGCAAGAGATCGAGTGGAAAAAGCTGAAGCGTTGGTGGCAAAAATCGAAGCAGCAAACCGAGGTTTTACTCGCATTATTCATCCTGAATTTACCTATGAAGATCCGGTTTCGAGAGTCTCTCTTAAAGAATTACTAGCGCTACTATGGCTTGGCACGCAAGATGCAGCAAACAGGATTGGTACGTTAGAGGATGCCCAAAATCAAATTATTGAAGCCTTGTATGAAAGCCAACGAGAATATAATCTTTCAGCAGCCGGTGTTGATACAGGAGGAAGCGTAGACGCCGCTGCCTGTGCTGGAGGAACTTTTAATAAATTCATTGAACGATTTCATGGGGTTCATAAGGATACGACGCTTCTTATCATTACGCGTGAAGGGGCTTCGGCAAAATTTCAAGCATTGGTAAAACAGGAAGCACTAGCCTATTTACAGCGATTAAAAGCTAGCGGTAATACAGCCGAGCTTACGAGATTGCTGGATGCCATTACCGCGCCTGCGAATGCAAATACGGCAGAGCCATTGTGGGAAAGTATTAACTCTAGTGTTGAAGAAGTATTATTCGATGAATTTAAATCTTTGTATGGTGATGATAGATCTCATCGTGATTTCGTTGCGCTTATAGCTACAGGAAACGATGTGGAATTGCCTCTTGATAGATTGACGGCTTTAAGGTCTCCCGCTTCCTTGTCCGCTGGCATGGCAGCTTCAGAAACGGCTAGTCCTCCGGCCTCTAATGCGGCGTTATCAGCAGCAGGGGTAGGTTTTTTCTTACCTCCACCACAGCCCGCTGCTGGAGAAGAAGCTGTAACTCCGACTGACGTGATAGGGCGCAGAAGATAGAGTTAGAGTCCGGGGTCAGAGAAAAGAAGTCAGGGCTGTCCCATTTAACTAGTTGAATGGGACAGCCCCGGAAAAGAAGTTTATTCTTATTTACCTCCGATCGAAATCGCTATATGATGTCACGCTGTTAGAGTTTTAGGAGAATGCGTGATGAGTTTTTTTATAAGCGAGGCGGTTGCGGCAGCTTCGAATACGGCACCTGTGCAATCTGAAGGTAGTTATTCCTTAATTATGGTTGCGGCCATTTTTATTTTGTTTTATTTCATGTTGATTCGCCCGCAAAATAAACGCGCTAAAGAACACCGTGATTTAGTTAGTAAATTACAAAAAGGTGATGAAATTGTTACTTCGGGGGGCATTTTGGGTAAAGTCAGCCATGTTGATGAGCAGTTTATTAAAATAACAGTAGGTGAGGGGGTTGAAATTTCCCTGCAGCGCAACGCAGTTAGCGCCGTTTTACCTAAAGGTACCCTCAAATCTCTTTAAGACGTCACTGAGACACGGAAATGCAAAATAAATATCCACTTTGGAAGAATATCCTCTTAGTTATGATTGCGGTGATTGGGTTTGTTTATGTTATACCTAATTTGTATAGTGAATATCCTGTTGTACAAGTATCTTCGCAAACGCCTATAGAGCCGCAAAAGGTAGAAGCGGAAATAAAAAGCGCGTTGGATAAGGCTAATGTAAACTATCAGGCAATTTCAGCCAATGATGACCGTATAGAAATACGTTTTACATCCACCGATACCCAATTGGTAGCCCGAGACGTTATCAAACATGTCTTGGGTAAAGACTATACGGTAGCCTTAAATCTTGCGCCATCTACGCCTGCTTGGTTAACGGCAATTCACGCAGAGCCCATGAAGCAGGGCTTGGATTTGCGTGGAGGGGTTCATTTTCTCTTAGAAGTGGATATTGATAGCGTTATCAACCGTCGTTACGAAGGGATGATGAAAAGTATTGGCCAAGATTTACGAGAGTTAGGTATTCGCTATAGCGGTATCCGTTATGTGGCGGATGTAGGTATCAATGTTCGTTTTCGTGATCAATCATCGTTAGATGATGCTTTAGTTGAGCTGAAGCAGAAATTACCTAGTCTAACATTCAGTCAAACTAAAGAGACGTTTGATTTAACAGCTACATTATCTGCCGCAGAGTTAAACACCATTCGCCAAAATACGATTGAACAAACGATGAGTATTTTACGCAATCGTGTTAATGAGCTGGGCGTTGGTGAGGCCGTAGTCCAGCAGCAGGGGGCTACACGAGTTGCGGTGGATTTACCTGGCATTCAAGATGCTGCTCGAGCGAAGCAAATTTTAGGGGGTACGGCCACGCTGCAGTTCCACCTTGTTGATCAAGAAAATGATCCGCAAATTGCTAAGCAAACGGGGGCTGTACCTGTCGGTAGTAAACTCTATGTCATGGACGACCATCCTATTTTATTGAAGCGGCAAGTGGTCTTGAGTGGTGACTCGATCACCAGTGCTGTCTCAAGCTTTGACCAGCAAACGGCGTCGCCTGCTGTATTGATTCAATTAGGCGGGGGTGGTGAGTCTTACTTTACCAAGGTGACCCGGGAAAATATTGGTAAACGCATGGCCATCGTATTTGTCGAAACAAAAACTGACACAGAGGATGGACCAGATGGTAAAGCCACTCGTACCACGCATCGAGAGGAGCGAGTGATAAGTGCTCCGGTGATTCAAAATGCATTGGGTAATAATTTTCAGATTACAGGTTTAGCGGATAGCAAAGAAGCAAGTAACTTGGCCTTATTGCTCCGTGCAGGCGCTTTGCCTGCAGCTATTTACCCGGTAGAAGAGCGCACGGTTGGCCCGACCTTAGGTAAAGAAAATATTCGACGGGGTATGGTTTCTTTAGAAGTTGGTATGGGATTAATCTTGGTCTTGATGTTGGTTTATTACCGCTTCTTTGGCTTGGTGGCTAATATTGCTTTATTACTTAACCTGGTCTTACTTTGCGCATTGCTATCCATTATTGGTGCGACGCTAACGCTGCCGGGTATTGCAGGTATTGTTCTTACTGTGGGCATGGCTGTTGATGCGAATGTGCTTATCTATGAGCGTATTCGTGAAGAGCTGCGTAATGGTTTGTCGCCTCAAGCAGCCATTTATGCAGGTTATGACAGAGCTTTTGCAACGATTCTTGATGCTAATATCACGACGTTGATTGTAGGTGTTGTCTTATTTTCTATAGGGACAGGGCCTGTGCGCGGGTTTGCAGTGACCTTATCATTGGGTCTTTTGACATCGATGCTGACGGGCGTTACTTATACCCGAGCTATAGTCAATTGGTTTTATGGTAGTAGAAACGTCAAGAAATTGTCCATCGGCATTTAAAACGAGGTAGACATGGAATTTTTTAATCCAAACTCCAACGTGGATTTTATGGGCGCCAGGAAATGGACGGCCTTGTTTTCTATATTGATTTTTGTGATATCTATTGCAGCACTGGCCATTAATGGTTTGAAATGGGGCCTGGATTTTACGGGTGGCACCCAGATTGAGATTTCTTATCCGCATGCTGCTGATTTATCGGGGATTCGTGAAAGTCTCTACCAAGTAGGATTTAAAGAAGCGCAGGTTGTGAGTTATGGTACCTCAAAAGACGTATTGATTAGCATTGCTCCTCGTAAAGACTTTGATCAACAGGTGTTGGTCGATAGAGTCATGCAAGCGTTGCCAGGTGCTGTAAAGCAACGGGTTGAATTTGTGGGCCCGCAGGTGGGACAAGAGCTCGCGACCAAGGGGATTTTGGCTATCGTAGTCTCGTTATTGGCTACGATGATTTATATCGCTATGCGCTTTGAATACCGTTTGGCATTTAGCTCTGCAGTTGCTTTGGTCCACGATCCCGTATTGATTCTTGGAATCTTTGCTATGTTTGGCATTGAGTTTGATTTAAAAGCGTTAGCTGGATTGTTAGCGGTTATTGGTTACTCGTTAAACGATACCATTGTAGTTTTTGACCGTGTACGCGAAAACTTTGTAAAAATTCGAAGAGCTACACCGATAGAGATTATGAATATTTCCATTAACCAAACGTTATCTAGGACCATTATGACTTCGGTTTTGACCTTGTTTGTGGTGGTGGCTTTATTTGTTTATGGCGGCGAAACGATCCACGGGTTTTCGTTGGCTTTAATTATTGGGATTATTATTGGTACGTATTCATCAATTTATGTTGCGGGTGCATTGGCTGTAGTTATGGGGCTCGATAGGAAGGATTTCTTGCCTTCGCAACGCAAAGAAATGGATGATAGGCCGTAACTGTTCAAGCTATTGCGCGAACAGTTACGATAGGCCTTAAATAAACAACTCATCCACCTTAGCTGCGCAAATAAAATCATTATGGGATAACCCTTTGAGCGCATGCGTCATGAAGCGTACATGGCAATAGTTATAGCCGATTTCTAAATCAGGGTGATGATTTTCGGTATTTGCGATCCAGGCGATGGCATTGACAAAAGCCATGGTTTCATAGAAGTCTTTAAAGGAAAAAGAGCGTTTAATTTCCTTATTGTCTTTAGACACTTCCCATTCTTTTGCTAAATGCGGCATGAGGTTTTGGATTTGATCGTAAGATAAAGGGCTGCCGATCCCTTCGCATGACTCACAATGTTTGGTACTTAAATTACTTTTCATAATTATTCCTTCATACAAATAGCTAAATGATCGAGAAAGCGTTTATTTTGCTCGGGTGTGCCAATAGTAACCCGTAAATAGTGGTTTAATCCATAGCCATGTAAAGGGCGGACAATAACGCCTGCTTTTTGCAATGCTTGATAAATAGGTACGGAATCTTTTTTACAGTCAAACATAAGAAAGTTGCCTGCAGAGGGCAAATAGTCTATTTGCAATTGCTTCAATCCTTCTTGCATTTGTCTTAAACCTAGGCGGTTATTGTTAATGCTTTGTTGAATAAAATGAGGATCATCTAGGGCGGCATTTGCAGCAGTAAGTGCAGCTATATTAACGCCAAAAGGCGGTAAGACGCGTTGGATAAGAGGCGCTATAAGTTCACTCGCAATGGCATAACCTAGCCGTAAAGCAGCTAGCCCATAAACTTTAGAAAAAGTACGCAGAAGAATGAGATTAGGATAAGTTTTTAATAAGGGAATTAGGTGTAGTTTTTCATCATCATGAACGTAATCATAATAAGCCTCGTCTACCACTAAAAGCGTGGTTTTAGGAATATTATCTAAAAGTTGTTGAATTTTATCTTGCCCGGCAAGTACGCCGGTAGGATTATTGGGGCTTGCCATAAAAATCAATCCTATCTTTTCATGACAAGCATCAATCATAGCCCCGACATCAATTTGCCAATCGGATTGTAAAGGGATGCTGACAACAGGGATGCCTAATGTTTTTGCAAAAATCCCATAGGCAATAAAGGCATATTGATGCGTTAATATTTGTCTATCTTGACATAAAGCAAAGCAAGTTTGAAGAAGGGGGATGAGCGCATCAGAGCCATTAGCTAATAAAATGGCTTCTTTATTTACCCCTAATTGATCAGCTAATTTTTGGCGGAAGGGATGCTCGCCGGCAATAGGATAAGTGGCTATTTGAGCATTTGTAAGCCCTGCAAGCGCTTCTTTAACTAACGGACTGCAGCCTAAAGGATTTTCATTGCTGGCTAGCTTAATAATATCTTTTATCCCCCATTCTCTAGAAACTTCTTCGATGGATTTTCCTGGCACATAGGGGGCGAGCGATTGGATCCCTTTATGAGGGAGGCGATGATAGTCCGTCATTGTAAACTCCAATAAGAATATTTCATCTTAATCCTCCATGACACCGGTAGGCAAGTAGGGTATAGTAACCTCCAAACACCAACCTCTATGGATAGACATGAAAGGATTCTCGCTGACGGAAGTGTTAGTCGCGTTAATTTTAACGACAACCACGCTCTTATTATTGTTAACCCAACAATGGCAGGCCAAGCAGTCGTTTAACCGAACTTATCTTCGTGCAAAGGCTCTTTTTGAATTAGATAATTTAAAAGAACGAGTACGTTGATGAAAACGCTGAAGGGGGGAGGGCTTATTGAGCTATTTATTGCGCTAGCTTTAGCAAGTTTTATGCTGGTTACATTACTGCGTCACTATCTTGAATGTAAAAAATATTACCTAACGTTGCAAACAGCCATTGAGGACGACCTTGAGCTCCAAATGGTTACGAGTTTAATTCGTAACAGTATCAGAAGAGCGGGATTTACGCCTTGCTTAAACATCGAATCACTTAAAACCAATTATCCAATAAGAGCTATTGAAATAGAAAATGTACCACTTCCTTCCTTGCATATTAACCGCATGAGCGAACAATTTAATACGATTTTGCACGTCATCGATGCTGTATCTTTGATGAGCTCCAAAGATGAACGGCTTCACCGAGAGCAAACGGTTCTTATTGCCGATTGTTATCATGCGGAGGTTAATCACATTGCGCAGGTCAGCTCTACATCGTTAGGGCAATGGATTACGCTTTCTAAGCCGTTATTATTTCAGTATGACGCATCTAGTTATATCGGCCCCTGGTTAGAAGAAACCTATGTTTTTAAAAAAACCTTATTTTATCATGCACAGCATGCCGAAGAGCTTACCAAAGCTTTGCAGGGTATGGAAAATCAGCGTGAGGGCTCAATCGTTCACACGACGTTGCGCTTAAATCGTAAAAAAATAAACCTTTATACAAGAATCAGAACATGATTAGCCGTCACCAAGGGTTTATATTATTGACGACGGTGGTCATGATGATAGTGATTACCGTTTTCATTTTATCGATGCTTAAAACAGTCATTTTATACACTAAGACGACCAATCAAAGGTATGCTCACCATAAAAACTTCTATGAATTAGAAACGATAACCCCCCAATTTATTCTTAAAAACGATGTACATTGTTTGGTAGGAGAAAACGATCCAAATCAAATGATTCAGCGTTTATTAAAGGGTCAGGGATGTCCATGGAAGCAAGGTGAGGCCGTCTATTATTACCTTGTTTCAGATTTAGGCGTATACGCTTGCTTGCGAATTTTATCAGAGCAAAAGTGGGTTAGTAGTCATCATTGGCTGGTGGCCGTGATGGTGTCTTCGCCACAGCAGGTGTTGCAATTACGTATAGCAACGCCTGCTAAACAGAAACCCTGCGATGCTTCTAGGCAGCAGCGAATCGGAAGCGGGATTATTAGTTGGCGATATTTGCCCAGCTAATGAATTTAACGTTTCTCTGTTGCACGAATATGAGCTTCCGCTGCATGGCTGATTATCGTATCCTTTTTTTCTAGGACAATGGTCCCTGAGCCTTTCGCATCGATAGTAATTGCTGGCAAAGGCGTGTCGGCCCGTCCAAAGAAAGTAAATCTATCTTTAGTGGAGTGCGGATAAGAAATGGCCTCGGTTTTCATTGCACGGATTGTAGGTGATGATAAAGACGCTACACCTACAGGGCTTGCTGGTAAAAGAGAAAATGCTTCATCCACCTCTCCAGACGTTGGCGTGATGGGTGGACTTGGCCATGCATAAGTGACTGCCCTTCGGGTTGGCTCGTCTGTTGCTTGAGCCCCAGTGCGCAGATCGATCACTCCTTTGTAGCTTTGCGCATGGGAGCCGCGAACAATGATGGGGTAGGTTTTTAAATTCTCGTAGCAGATTTTGCAACATAATCTACTAATACCTATCATCCGTTGTTCTGTCGTTTTTAATTCCTCAAAGAAATAACGCGCTATCAGTTGTTCTGCATGAATGTCACTTATTTTTGTCTCTAGAGGGACCTTATCTAGCAAGAAACGATGACTGGTAAAAGACGTTCCTCCGGCAGAATAAGTGCGAGCATCCATATAATACTCACGCTCATGGATAGGCAGTAGCATTAAGGGCTCTGGATTAAGGAAAGCATCTTTTTCGGGGGTGGTAAGGGTTTTTCTATCATAACAAATGGTCTTTATTAATTTTATAGCCGCTTGTTTAAGTGTTGACTCTGTTCCAGCGAAAGAGGTTCTTCTCTTCAGTTCTTCTATCAAGGCTTCAGCAGCGCGCGTAATACCTTCTTCAGATAATATATGCTCAATTTTTGTTATATCTGTGATACCACGTTGAATAATTTGTAACTTTAAGAGGATTTCATTGGCTAGACTATCTTGCTCTCCCTCGTTCGCTATATTGGAGCTAATGACTAATCGCGGGGGAGTTGAAGAGGTGTCTAACGTTACAGCTACGCAGGGTGATTTTGAGAGCTGCGGTGCTAACAAACGCGCGAGACTGTCTAAACGGCGTAATTTTCTTTGCTCACAAGAAGATATTCGCTCATCCGCTAAGGAGTATGCGCTATCAACCAAAGCTTCAATGCTTGTTTGCAAGCTTTTAGGATCAACAGGGATTACAGGTATTTCTGGTTTTTTAGGAGAGGAAAGCAATGCCGCGGTGGACGCTTTTAGAGACGCTTCTTCTTGTTGTCTAAATTGTAATAAGATAGTTTTTTGCAAATCGGTCAAGGCCATTTGTACTTCTGGAATTTGAAAAAATGTTATCAAAGCCTCAGTGATTTGCTTCTGGGCCAGTTTATGATGCTCTAATCTTTGAATAAATAGCTTAAATGCAGTATAAAAAAAAGTGCCTTCTTCACAGTTGGCACCGATGAATAGCTGGACAAGATCGTATAAAGCCTTAGAACTTTTCCCGGTGTGTTCTTTGCACCGCCTAAGCATCATTGTATTTAAAGAAGGGATTGTTTTTTGCCAATGTTCTTGCTGTTTTTTCATGTTATCTGGTCTGTGTTATTAGTTATGGGAGACAGGTTTGTTTAATAACTAGTGACATAGACCTGACTTTTCCGCTCCCTAATGGTCGCGGTTCGGATGTACTTTTCCGCTCCCTGACGAGACTGTGGAAATTATCGAAATTTCTTGATATAGATTACAACACAATTAAGATAAATATTTTTTTAAAAAGGATTTAGCGTGTATACGGAACGTTCGG
>JAGVKL010000046.1 GCA_020050595.1 Legionellales bacterium | reverse complement strand
TTTTGTTAAACCATGTAGCCTGGTTGCTTGCAACCAGGGACTTTAAGTATTGATGCAAGTGATGGCATGCTTTCCTGGTTGCAAGCAACCAGGCTACAGCGTAGCCGCGTAGCCCGTAAAGAGCAAAGCGGATTACGGGAATTACCCCCTAAAGACCAATGAATGCAAACCGGTTTGCGCATTATTATTTTTGTTGTTCTATTTGGGGAGCGTATCATTCGTTGCAAACCCCGTAATCCGCTTTGCTCCTTACGGGCTACGCAATTGTGTTTGAATTGGCCGATCCGTCAGATGTAGGTTGGGTCGTTTCGACCCAACATTAACAACCAGTTAGTGATCGCCCTTAAATCATTCAATAAATAAAACGCCTTTAATCCCTCCGGAGTGAGTTGCTTAAAGTAATAACGTACCAACATTTTACTTTGCAGCACAGCGCGATACTCATCCTCAAGCCTGGCTAAATTTTCTAGATGGTTCATAAAATAATGGGCTCGTAATTCGGAAGTGACGCTAACAGCGTCTTCCCTAAGCATCTGCTGATAAAGCCAAGGTGCCCCACTTCCCGCTCTTGAAATCATATAAGCATCGCATTCCGTTGCTTTTATTGCAGAAACAAGGGAAGAAAAATCGCTCACATCTCCATTGGCAATCACTGGGATACGCACCGCTTTTTTTATTTCTTTAATTCGGGCGAAATCGCAAGCCACATCATAATCATCTATCCACCGCCGTCCATGAACAATCATAGCATCAGCTCCAGCTTCTTCTACTGCTTTGGCCAATGCAAGGTCCTGCGCTTCTCCCTGAATACGAATCTTCACCGTCAAAGGTATATCAATCGCCTGGCGCACGGCTCTCACTATATCGCATAATTGCTGGGGCTTATCTAATAATGCGCTTCCCGCACCCTTCTTACGAATTTTAGCTTTAGGGCAGCCGCAATTAAGATCAATCAAGTCCGCTCCCATTTTTTCTAAACGCAGCGCTGCCTTGGCTACGATCGATGGCTCAGTACCCGCCAGTTGATAACAAAGTCTTGTCTCTTTGGGAGAACGGTATACATAACGCGAATGCGCTTGGTGTTTAAACAATACATCATGCGCCGACACCATTTCCGAAACGCAATAAGCCGGCGGCACGAAGTCGTAATAAAGCTCACGAAATGGTGCGCAACTAAAACCTGCCAACGGCCCTTGGATTAAACGATTGGATAATTTTAGTGAGCCAATATTGAAAGAATCGTTGAGGAATGACAGCATAGGATAAATGAGTTTTTATGTTTCTTTATTATCCGAGGTTATTCATGGAAAAACAATTTATTGATGCCGTTGATTTATTGAAAATAGCGGCGCAACACGCCTATTGTGCGGAGCATTTATTAAAACAAAACGGCGAGATTTTGATCGATGAACAACTCAGCATTGATGCTCTACTCCCCATAACCTCTTTAATGTATCAAGCCTTTGAGTTAACGCTTAAAGCTTTTTTGGTTAATGATCACCGCCAAGTCATGCAGTATAAAACGCTACATGAACTTCTAGAGTTTAATAATGATATTGGATTATCTTCCCAAGACATACAATTAATAACGACCTTAGCTCGCCAACAGGCCTTTCGTAAAGGAGTAGACTACGCGCTGTGGGAAAATCGCCAACAGCTTCACGTCTTTTGCGAAGAAATTGTTTCTCTCTACGAAGCAGTGCAAAAATTAATGCCGGTAGAATTGCAAAGTGACTATCAAGCACAAAATCGCTCTCGATGAATTCAAACCAGCCCTACCAAACCCCAAGAGATATCATCATGAATACTTCAGAAAAAGGAACACTCTACATCGTCGCAACGCCGATTGGTAACCGTGAAGACATCAGCCAAAGAGCATTGAATACACTAGAAAAAGTTGATCTTATTTTAGCAGAAGACACTCGCCACTCCATGCAGCTCTTAACAAGCCTAGGTATAAAAAAGCCTTTATTATCTTTACACGCGCATAATGAAGCGAGTAAAAGTAATGAGGTCATTGATCTTCTATTGCAAGGCAAATCTTGCGCGCTAATCAGCGATGCCGGTACACCCCTTATCAGCGATCCAGGCTTTCCACTCGTACGGCTTGCACGCTCGCAACAAATTACCGTAACGCCCATTCCCGGTGCTTGTGCACTCATTACGGCGTTGTCAGCAGCTGGCGTCCCCTGCGATAATTTTTTATTTAGCGGTTTCCTACCCGCCAAGCAAACCGCTAGACGCCACGTATTAGAATCCTTAGCCCCCACACCCTACACCCTAGTCTTTTATGAGTCCACTCACCGCCTTTTAGAAAGTCTTGAAGACATTGCTTATGTCTTTGGTGACGCTTGTGAAATCGTTGTTGCAAAAGAGCTAACTAAAACCTTTGAGCGATTTATTAATGGCCCTTGTAGCGAAGTAAAAGCCTGGTTTTTGGACGATAATCAACGCGTGAAAGGAGAGTTTGTCCTCATCATTCCCCCTCGCCCTATCACCAAAGAAGTTAACGAACATACGCATTTATTAACCGTTTTATTAAACGAATTACCTTTAAAACAAGCAGTAAAAATCGCAAGCTTGCTAACGTCTGCTAATAAAAACGAACTTTATAAACTGGCATTAAGCCTGCAAGATGCCGCATCAAGCTAAGGCTTACCATATACAACATAATGAAATTAGACAAAATAACTTGATTGTATCTCAATTGAGACATACAATTTAACTATGAATAGTAATCGGAGAAATTATTATGGCTCATACTTCAATGTTGCATGTTCGCGTAGACGACGAGCTGAAGGCTGATGCAGCAAAAAATCTTGCAAATTTCGGTTTGACTGTATCTGATGCCGTCCGTATTTTGCTGACTCGCATAACCAAAGAAGGCGGCTTGCCAGTTGGATTAACGGCTGATCCTGAAGCACATGATGCCTGGTTCCGTGACAAGGTGAAAGAAGCTCTCGCTGACACACGACCCGCTGTATCTCATAAACAGGTAATGGACGAGGCACAAACATTAATTGACCGGAAGCGTCGCCGTGCCTGAATTGGAATGGTTAGCTTTAGCTCGTGCCGATCTTTATTTTCCTAAAATTGGCCGTCCTGGTCGAATAGAAGGAACCAGGGAGTTGGTCGTGTGGGCAAATTATATCATCGTGTATCAAGAAGACGCTTTTTCCATTCAAATACTTCGCGTGCTGCATGCGGCACAACAGTGGCCACCACCCCATTGAATTTCATTAATCATTTTTAGCTATGCTCCTTAACGTACGTTTTCGTACCATTGGACTTTAAACCCCTCTTACATACAATCTGCTTATTTTTAATCAAAACTGCGATATAATGACCTACCCTTTACTATCGAAAATAGATGTTATGAAAACCCGCGCTTTTATTTTTTTCTTTTTTTTTAATTTTACTTCCCTTACCGCAGCAGCCGCCCCTCTCGGTAAAATAACCGTAATCGATCCCCTAAAAGTAACGCGGGAGATTATTTACGAAACTATCGATAATGATGCCGTGGTCGAAGGCGATATTTTGATTGGTCGCGTGACTACATTAAATAAACTATTGCGCGCCTCTATATTACCCGAGCTGGGCGGCAACCGGTGGCCAGAAAAAATAATCCCTTTTGAATTGGATGAGGAGCTCCCTTTAGCGAATAAGCTATCTGTTTTACAGGCTATCATGCTCTGGCAAGACAAAACCCATTTAAAATTTATCGAGCTTACCTCTAAAAATCGTGACCTTTATCCTGATTATTTATCCTTTGTACCAGCAAGCGGTACTACGTGCGCATCATTTGTTGGTAAACAATCAGGAAAACAGTTGGTTAAATTATCCCCGCGCTGCACCATGATGAATACCGTCCACGAAATAGGCCATGCGTTAGGATTATGGCATGAGCAATCAAGAATTGATCGCGACAGTTATGTCCGTATTGCCTGGGAAAATATTCAAGAAGGGCATGAATATAATTTTAATCAACACATTCACGACGGCCAAGATTATGGTGAGTATGATTATGATTCGATCATGCATTATTCCGCCTATGCATTTTCTAAAAATGGGGGAAAAACAATAGTCCCGTTAATCGACAGCATAGAAATCGGACAGCGTGATCATCTAAGTGAAAGAGATATCGCCGCCGTAAACGCGATGTATCCATAACGTAACGGTTCACGCAATAGCATCTATTGACTTAAGGAGTTATATCTAAGAAATTCTCTCTCCCTGCTGGAGAGAGAGTTAATCGTAATTCCTACTGGCGCCAATCCAACACAAAATACAGTTAGCGTAGCCCGTAAGGAGCGCAGCGGATTACGGGGATTAAGATTCTCCAAAGATCAATAAATGTGTTTGCGCATTATTATTGTTTTTGTTGTTCTATATGGGGATCGTATCATTCGTTGAGAAACCCCGTAATCCGCTGCGCTCCT
>JAGVKL010000072.1 GCA_020050595.1 Legionellales bacterium | reverse complement strand
TACTTCCAGGAACACCGAACCGCGACCGTCAGGAAGCGGAAAAATTCAGCCAGCATAGCCAGCCCGTTTCTCAATGAACGATACGATCCCCATATAGAATAACAAAAATAATAATGCACAAACACATTTGCATTCATCAATCTTTAGAAAGTAATCCCCGTAATCCGCTTTGCTCCTTATGGGCTAAGGTATACCGGGAATTCAATTGTGTTTGAATTTTCGCCGATCCGTCAGTTACGGGCTACACTTACTATCCTTTATCCAAGTTAGCATTGCTAACGTACAAGCCTCGGGTTGTTCTAGCAATAACATATGGCCACTATCTTTTATAACAATGAATTCTGCATTGGGGATATGATCCGCAATGTATTTTGAAGAGTTAAAAAACTCTTTATCATGTTCACCCACTAACACTATCGTAGGAATATTGATGGTGGGTAATATATCCTTACAACTGCGGCGATTTAGCATGATTTGTTGCTGAGGAATAAGGGATGTGATATTACGTTTAAACATCTCAATAATAGCCGGTTTTTGCTCTAGTTTGTAAACATAAAATTGAGAAAGATAATTTACTATTTCATCCGAAGTTAAAGTGGATGCTAAATTTATGCTTTGCTTTCGCAATTGAACTTTTTTTGCCGAATCTAGGGTTGCAGAAGTCGCCAAAATACACAATTTCACTACATGACTACTATATTTTCGCATGAGTTCAATTGCCAACCAACCACCCATCGAGTGACCAGCAAGATAAAATTGCGGCGGGCTTATTGTAATGATATGGTTGATTAATTCATCTGTATTATCAAATCGGCTTGTGTCGGGAATAATGATATCTACAACGTGTTGTAGCGCTGCAATTTGATGCTGCCAAATGAAGTGGTCCGATAGCAAACCAGGCAACAATACTAAGGTTGGCTTATTCATATTAGTGTTACCTATTTTTGATCTAACTTTAGGATATATACCTAAGATACTTCAAAGTCCAGTAAGTTTAATGGGTCAAATCTTTTGATTATCGTCTTGATTTTTCGAACTCAAGCTGAAATTGGTGCAAATAGCTTGGTTTTTGGCTTGCCCCCTAATGTTTTAAAAAATTAACATATCCATTACAATATGCTCACCCGGAGCAATTTGGCATATTATGCATTCTGTCATCCCGAGAGACTATGCACTACACTTTACAGAAACAATAAGTGAGGAGCCGTTAGATGTTGATCAACTAGCTACTCAGCTTACCTCTCTTTCAAGCCAAGAAAGCCCTACTATAAAGTCCAATTTACTAAGATTTGCCCATTGTGCAGCACTGAAAGAAGGCTTAAAAAACATTCTTACCTATCTTCACAACCCAGAAGTATCTACTGATAAAAAGAAAATCATTGCTAAGAAATTATTAGAAGGAGAAGGGTGCTGTGTTCTGGATTATCATAATCGCGTAAACAACATTCTATTGGAAATAAACCGCCCGCAATCCATTGGCGAGATACTTCAGCGCATTCGAGAAGGGATTGTCGAGAGCGTTGCACATAACAAAAAAGATGATGTCCATGAATATAATAAGTTTTTGATCAAAGCGTCTACGTTAGGTTATACCGTTAGATCGATAAATGGAGAAGAAGATGATTACTCATTTGAACTAAGCTCCAACGAAAAAAATGCAATCCGCCAAGCATTTACTCAAAAATATCACCCCGCCGCAGTTATGACAGCCTTGCAAATGGAAATTGAACATGAACTTCGTGATTACTGTGACTATACGGGCAAGAAACCTACTCACAGCCCTTATCAATCAGAGTCCGTAGAAAAAATCATCAAATTTTTAAATAAAATCCTTGGCACCGCCTACACTCAGCAAGATATCTTCATCATGGAAAATACCTCTCCGACTTGCGAGGGAGCTACGGATATTAATTGGGATTTTATACAAGATCGTCTCTGGAAGAAACTAGACGAAGAGGGTCATATCGCTTTTTCAGTAAAAGAAAGATTCCTAATGGCTGCTTTGTATGCACCAGATAGGCGAACAAGCGATGTAAGTCATGACGTTGGTGCTGGTGCTGGTGCTGGTGTTCATATTAGGGAAGATAGCAGTGCTGCTCTTATTAGCGCTAGAAGAGCTATTTGCCCGCAAGATACCATTAGCGATACCCTTGGCTTAGTCACACTATTCAATGATCATGAATATCTAACGCTACTAGACTCTCTCTCGCTTCACCAATATCCAACCCTCATTAAATCAACGGCTAAAAGAAAGTCGTTGGCTGAGGCATTGAGCTGTCATGCTGAGAAAATGACATATCCTGATCTGATACGCTATTTAAAATTAATAGGCGTTCTTTTTGTTGATGAGAATCCACTTAAGAATAAATATTTAAAGAAATTGTTAACTTCATGGTTACGCAAAAAGGGCGATACCAATGTTAAAGCGCTTTTGCTTGAGCTTGAACTAAACGATCCCATCAACATTGAGTTTTTTTTAACCGTTTGTGGTTTGATCCCATTAACAGAAGGAGATATTAGCGGGTTATTCCCTAAAATAAGACATGCTCTACTTTTGACGCTACAACAAAAGCTCAGTTTAGTAGATAACTTGCTCAAGCTCATTCAAAAACTTAATCCCACCGATCAGATGACTTTATTAACAACCAGAGCAGTTTCTAATGGCTACCATATTTTGATGCTAGCTGCAGAGTGCCAACCTGATCTTTTACCTTCTATCTTAACTTGCATAAAAACATTTGATAATGGGCTACAAAAAGAGCTCTTGGGAACTCAAACCACCGAAGAAGGTTACACTGCATTGATGTTAGCGGCGCGTTATCACCCAACAGCACTCCCTAACCTTTTAGCAAGAATAAGAACCTTTGCTCTGCCTTTACAAGGAGAGTTATTAAGAAAGAAAGATGCCCATGACTGGGACATCTTCATGGTAGCTACATACTACCAGCCCACGGCTCTGCAAGAACTCTTAAAAGCGATAAATACTCTTAAATCCTTCGATCTAAAGAAACGCATTTTCAACGAACTGCTCTCTAGAAAAAATTCCGACGGCTATAGTCCATTAATGTTAGCTGCCTCCTCCAATCCTATCGCTTTATCTACACTTTTATCCATTATTACGAGGTTTAGCATTGACCCACAGGAACTATTTAAAGTTAAAGCTCGGGTAGGGGACTATAATGTTTTAATGATAGCCATAGTCAAAAAGCCATCTTGTGTTCCTCCGCTTTTAGATATGATCCGCACTTTCAATCCCGATTTACAAAAAGAAATCTTAACTACGCAAAGCATCGCTGACAATAAAGCGACTCCTTTGATGCTAGCAGTGTCCTATCACCCTGCCGTTGTGCCGCCACTTTTAGCAGTCATTAATACCTTACCCACCCCTATACAAAAAGAAATTTTAACCGTAGAAAGCAATATTGGAAACGCTTTTATTATAGCCGCACGCTCTGAAGACGGTACTCTTTCAACGCTCTTTCTCTTTATCCAATCCCTTCCTATTGAAGCTCAAAAAGAAATCATTATTTCTACATTACTTTGTTCTATAAAATCCTGGCCAATATTAACTTCTAAATTTTTAGGCTTGATTGCTCGGTATGAGTTCGACTCTCAACTAAGTATTCTTAATGCCACATCTGCTAGATTTTCCCAAACGATACAAACCTACAAAGAAGAGCTAATCGCAACCAGAATGTCTACGCTTAGAGAAGGAACGGCTCTTCAGCAAGCAATACATCAACAGTTAATTCGTATGCAATTTTATGCTACCGGCAAAAAGGAAGCTATATTAATCGCTCTCTATCACCTTGAAAAAAGAAAGCCACCCGAGACCCCCTTAGACACCGCCATCTATAATGCCCTTGACGATTCAACCAGTGACTTATACAAGGCATTGAACATCAAGCGTTTTTCTTTGTTTAAGTCAACTAGCCGGGCACGGTGCTTGGACGAAATCTTAGCTGCTAGAGAGAGGACGCCCGCACTAACAGCCGAAGGTTTACGAATCGGTCGATAGCCGAGCTTTGATACGATGAGTTGCTTGGCTATGAATCTGAGAAACGCGTGACTCACTAACGCCCAAGACTTCACCTATCTCTTTTAAATTTAGATCCTGCTCATAGTACAAGGACAATACTAGTCGCTCATTTTTGGGTAAACCGCCAATAATCTCAGACAAATGAGACGCCATATCTTCCTGCATTACATTCACATGAGGTTCATTGGATCTACCTAATGATTCATCTTTGATGACATCTTCACTCACACCTAAATCCTCAAACCCATACAAATGAGCGCCGGCTGAATCAGCCAACATGTCATAATAGTCATCAAGGCTTATATCTAATTCAGCCGCAATTTCATGATCTTTAGCTTCACGCCGCTCGCGGTTTTCCACGGCTTTTACTGCGCTAGCAATCATACGGGCATTGCGATGCACCGAACGAGGCACCCAGTCATTACGGCGCACTTCATCTAACATATAGCCACGAATGCGAATACCCGCATACGTTTCAAATGAAGCGCCCTTACTTTCATCATAATGCCGCACTGCTTCTAATAACCCCATCATTCCTGCCTGCATCAAATCGTCCACTTGAATAGAATGCGGTAGCCGCGCCATTAAATGATAAGCAATGCGCTTGACCATTAAGGCATGCGTCTTGAGTAAGGCTTCCTGCGATTCTTCATTGGTACTAGGTGTACTCAACGCATCCACAATCGTCTCCTTTGGGTGAAATCTCTGTGCGGTACAATGTTTTTGAAATTGACTTCAATTATAGTATAGGATTTAATTAGTATCAGATATTCTTGCCGTTGAATCAATCTTTGTTGCATAGGCTAACCATGCAAACCAAACCTACATCCTTCTCCAATTTTAGCCGAACTTTACACATTAAATCAGATGCCATTCGCCCTGCGCGAGAAGAGCAACTTCAAGACATTATGACAGCCAATCATTCCCTTTTGGCGAGGGGCAGTGGCTTAAGCTATAGCGATTGTTGTGTAAGTGCTAAGGCTACCATTATTGATACTAGTCGGCTAAATCATATTTTATCGTTTGACCCATCAACTGGCATTGCCATTTGCCAAGGTTCGGTGACCTTTGCAGATTTATTTTCACTGCATCCTGACTATATACCCCCTGTTTTACCAGGCACCTTATATGCCACCCTCGCTGGAGGAATTGCCAATGATGTGCATGGCAAAAATAATCCTCATGCCGGTACATTAAGCCATCATATAGAATGGATTGAATTACAAATAGGTCATAAAACGCTGCGCTGCAGCCCTACAGAAAATAGCGATTTATTCAAAATAACCGTTGCTGGACTTGGTTTAACCGGCTTTATTAGACAGCTAGCTATTCGATTACGTCAAGCATCTCATTGGGTAAGACACCGGGTGAACAAATTTACTAATTTTGCTGATCTTATGGCTTGCATGAAAGAAGAAGGTTTGGAGCATGACTATCAAGTTGCCTGGCTTGATTTGCTTAATGCGCCGCAAGCCCTACTTTCTTTTGCTAATCATGTGAAAAATCCTTATCCATTACATCCTGGGGTACACCGGCGCTCTTATCACATCCCTATATTGCCAAAAGTCATATACCCTTTCTTGATGAAACCATTTAACCAAATTTATTATCGACTGGCTCCTACAGGAAATAAAACCGTTCCTCTTTGGCAGTTTAATAACCCATTGGATAACCTTAAACAATGGAATCGATTATACGGCAAAAAAGGCCTCATCCAATTTCAAGCAGTCTTTCCTGAAACGAATTCAATAACTACGCTCAACCATTTATTGGCCATGATTAAAGAGAAAAAAGCGACCCCTACGTTAGCGGTACTTAAATATTTCACCCAAAAAGGCCACGGATTATTATCGTTTACCGAGCCAGGATTCAGTATTGCCATTGATTTTATCAATAATCAATCCGCCCATGAGGCAATTAAAGCCATGAATCAACTCATCACCGATTGCGCAGGTAAGGTTTATCTTGCTAAAGATTTATTGCTCACGCAAGAGCAATTTAACCGAATGTATCCAAAACACTCCGAGTTTTGCGAGCTCATGAGCCGCTACCAAACCTTTATGCACTCGCAACTCAGTGACCGTTTAGGGATAGGAATCATGCCATCATGAAACGACAAACATGGGTGATTTTAGGTGCGACATCGATTATTGCAGAAGAGTTTGCCCACCTTGCTGCAAAAGCTGGTTATGCTCTCTTGCTAATCGGTCGCCAAAAAACACAATTGGATATCATTGCTTCGGATATAACGTTACGTCATCATGTTCATTGCGATGTTTTCGCAACGGATTTAAGCAAGCCCATCGATCCGCTTTTAAAAATTTTAGACCATCACAAGAACACCCTTCTTTTTATCGCCCATAGCTTTATTGTCAATAATGAAGCATTAACCGATGATAAGATTGTTGAGGTATTGAATGTGAATGTAGTCAATACCTCACGCATTATTCACGCTTATTGGCACAAAAAACAACATGAGCACCGCCTTATTTTTTTAAGCTCTGTAGCTGCTTGTAAAGGAAGGGCTAAAAATAGCCTCTATGGGGCGAGTAAAAGAGCCATTGAAATTTATTTAGAAGGGTTACAACAAGAAGCCTCCTCTACTCAGCATATTACCATTGCACGACTAGGTTTTATTGATACCCATATGACTTATGGAGAGCGGGGCATCTTCTACGCCTCGCCGCCGAAGGCCTGCGCGAAGGCTTGTTGGAAAGCTTCTTATGCTAAAAAGAGGAAATTCTATCACCCAGGATTTTGGCGTTTCATCATGGGAATTATCAGCATACTACCTTTTTTCGCGTATAAAAAAATGCGCGGCGTATAGGGTCTGAGGTATCGTCACTTTTTAAACGGTAGCCTGGTTGCAAGCAACCAGGAAAGCATGCCATAACGTGCATCAATACTTAAAGTCCCTGGTTGCAAGCAACCAGGCTACATGGTTTAGCAAAAAGTGACGATACCTCAGGGTTAGGCCCCCAACCTTTAGCTACTTAAGCAACCTAAACATCGGTATGACATTATGGACAACACCAAAGAATTGCAATACATAAATAACTAATACGATAAGAACTAAAATATTTAACAAGCTCTTAATCGCCCCAGGCATCGGTATATAGGCATTTATTAACCACAGCACTAACCCAAATACCACAATATTGGCTATAAGATTTAAAAGATCGTTCATAAATATCCTTATTGTTGGTTATTCCTGCCTCTTTATCATGCAGGAATACAACCAGGAAAGAAAGGGGGTCAGGTTCATTTATTAAGGCTTGTTTACAATTCATCCCAACCGCCTACGTGCCGCGACTTGTTCGCGGCATCCAGAAGATCTGAATCAACAGCAAATTTCTTCATACAGGTCACGCCATTGCAGATTTTGATTCTCAATCAAATTTAACTTCCATTGCCTGCACCAATTTTTGAAGCGTTTTTTACGTTGAGCAGCTTCTACATAGGTTTAAAAATTGTGCCACCCGGCAGGAGAGCCCTGAGCGATCCGGTTCGTTCGCAAAGATGACTATTAGATGGAACACAGTTCTCTATTTTGGAAAGAGTCGGTATTTATAACTTAATAAATGAACCTGACCCCACCATTATAAAAGACTAGCGATTTGCTCTAGTTTTTCTTTTAAATTTTCAGGGACAGGGCCGCCACCTTGCGCCATATCCTCTCGACCGCCACCTTTGCCACATAAGTGTTGGACTAATTTAGCAGCCGAGGGCACTTTACCTAAAAGGTTTTTACTTACGCCTGCTACAACACTCATCTTGCCTTGATCAACCGCGACTAAAACAATCACCGCGGATTCTAAGCTTGATTTTAATTGATCAAGCATGGTTCTTAAGCCTTGACCGTCTGTATTTTCTACTTGCTTCACCAGTAAATTAATCTCGTCTATTTTTTTAACGTCCGCTAATAGCGCGTTACCAGACTGAGCAGCAAGCTTTGCTTTCAGCTGCGTTAATTCTTTTTCTTGGCATTTGGTTTCTTGTATAAATTGCGATAATTTTTCCTCGACTTGGGCAGGTGTTGTTTTAAGGGTGGAGGCAAGTTGGTTTAATACTGCTGATTGTCCTTGCACCCATTGTAAAGCATAAGCCCCTGTCACTATTTCAATACGCCGTACACCGCTTGCAATCCCATACTCCGCGGTAATTTTAAAAAGGCCAATATCGCCTGTGCGTTTAGCGTGTGTACCACCGCATAGCTCTTTAGAAAAATCACCCATCGATAAGACGCGGACTTCATCGCCATATTTTTCACCGAACAAGGCCATTGCTCCACTTTTTTTAGCCTCTTCAATGCTCATTAACGTCGTTTGTACTTCCTCATTGGCGCGAATTTTGTCATTAACCAATGTTTCCAATTGTTGAATTTGCTCAGCCGTTAAGGCTTCATAATGAGAAAAATCAAAACGAGCCCGCTGCGCATCGACTAACGAGCCTTTTTGCTGCACATGATCACCTACAATCTTTTTGAGCGCTGCATGCAATAAATGGGTGGCCGTATGGTTTAAACGAATGGCATCGCGTCGTTCTTTATTGACATGGGCCTTAAGCGGTTGTTGTAGTTGCAAAGTTCCCTTGATTAACTCGCCGTGATGAACGATCGCATGACCTTGCTTTTGCGTATCATCGACACGGAAAAGTATACCCTCGCCTAAAAGCTCGCCCTTATCTCCTACTTGTCCCCCACTTTCCGCATAGAAAGGTGTATCTTCTAAAACAATCGCTGCTTTTTTACCTGCCGTTAATGCTTTAACGTGGTGCCCATCAACGAGAATGTCACTCACCTGACTTTGCAATGCATGATGTTCATAGCCGTGAAATACCGACGTAGACGTCAGTGGTTTAGCATTAGAATAATCCACGCTAAATTGGCTGGCTGATTGTGATTGTTCTCTTTGTTGCTGCATCGCTTGATTAAAGCCATCCATATCAACCTGCAAATGGTGCTCACGAGCAATATCAGCCGTTAAATCAATTGGAAAACCGTAAGTGTCATATAATTTAAATGCCACATCACCTGGAATTTCGCGGCCTTTTAACGCTTGAATTTGTTCTTGCAATAATCGTAAGCCCTGCTCCAAGGTACGGCTAAATTGATTTTCCTCTTGGAGAAGAATGCGCTCAATTTGCGGTCTTTGGGCAATAAGCTCTGGATAAGCATCACCCATCACTTCTGCTAACGGTTTAACTAAATGAGAAAAAAATGAGGCCGGTAATCCTAACTTATTACCATGCCGCACCGCGCGACGAATAATGCGGCGTAAAACATAGCCCCGCCCTTCATTGCTAGGTATCACCCCATCCGCAATTAAGAATGAACAAGCGCGGATATGATCCGCAATGACCTTAAGAGATGCATGCCCCCGCTCAACGCCAGGTGCCATTGTTAAAATGGCATTAATTAAATATTGGAAACTATCAATGTCATAATTGTTATGCACGCCTTGCACCACCGCAGCAATGCGCTCTAGCCCCATACCGGTATCAACAGAAGGCTTGGGTAAAGGATGCAACTTACCTTCTTTATCACGGTTAAACTGCATGAAGACTAAATTCCAGATCTCAATGTACCGATCCCCGTCTTCATCAGGACTACCAGGCGGCCCTCCGGCAATCTCAGGACCATGATCATAAAAAATTTCAGTACAAGGTCCGCAAGGTCCTGTATCCCCCATCGACCAAAAATTATCTTTTTCTAAGCAACGTGAGAAACGATCATGAGAAACACCTACTTCGTTAAGCCATATATCTGCCGCTTCATCATCATCTTTATAAACCGTTACCCATAAGCGCTCTTTAGGCAATTTCAACACTTCGGTTAAAAATGTCCAGGCATAATGGATAGCCTCTCGTTTGAAATAATCACCAAAACTAAAGTTACCCAGCATTTCAAAAAAGGTATGATGCCGAGCGGTATAGCCTACGTTTTCCAAATCATTATGCTTGCCGCCCGCTCTAACACAACGCTGTGCCGTCACAGCCCGACTATAAGGGCGTGTTTCCAACCCTAAGAAGGTATCTTTAAACTGCACCATACCTGCATTGGTAAACAATAAAGTAGGATCATCCGCAGGGATAAGTGAACTTGATGACACCACCTGATGACCCTGCTTAGAAAAATAATCGAAAAACGCTTTTCTTATGTCTGAACTTTTCATATTACACCAATATCTTAGAAGTCTTACGATTCAAAAATTCTATTTATTGTATCCGCAGCAAAACCCCGGTACGATAAAAACTGTTTCTGCTTTTGCTGATCTATATAGGATAGCTTATTGTTTTCTTTATATTTTTTATTACGAACGTCTTTCGCATACACTACCCATTGCTCCTCTTCCGCACGTAATAAACCCTCAACAATCTCTCTCTCAATCCGTAAATTTTGTAACTCTTGCCGAATCCTTAATGGCCCATATCCCTGCCGAATGCGTGCGCGGCAAAGCGATGCTGCAAATCGGCTGTCACTTTGCAGATCCAAGCGTTGGCATTCTGCAATGGCTTCATTAATAGCTGCTAGCGAATAACCTTTTTGGGCTAATTTTTGAGCTAATTCATAAGCGCCGTGCTCACGCCTGGTTAACAGGCGTATAGCACTATGGTATGCATCAGTCTTCAAGCAAGTCTGCTTCCATTTCAGTTTCTGCAATAGGTACTTTTTTTACTAAACATTCGGTTCTAATTTGGTCTTCCAATTCTTTGGCAATGTGTGGATTATCTTTTAAATAAAGACGTACATTATCTTTACCTTGACCAATTTTCTCTTGTTTATAGCTATACCAAGCACCTGATTTTTCAATCAAACCCAATTGCGTTGCCAAATTAATGATTTCACTTTCACGCGAAATACCTTCGTTGTACATAATGTCAAATTCAGCATTCTTAAAGGGTGGCGCTACTTTGTTTTTAACCACTTTAACTCGAGTTTCACTGCCTAATGTCTCTTCACCTTTCTTAATTGCTCCGATTCGACGAATATCTAAACGTACAGAAGCGTAAAATTTCAGCGCATTTCCGCCCGTAGTCGTTTCTGGGCTGCCAAACATCACACCAATTTTCATACGAATTTGGTTAATAAAAATAACCAAGGTGTTTGAGCGCTTAATATTTGCAGTTAATTTACGTAAAGCTTGGGACATAAGACGAGCCTGAAGGCCAACATGGCTATCGCCCATCTCCCCTTCAATTTCCGCTTTCGGTGTTAAGGCTGCTACTGAGTCGATAATGACCACGTCTACCGCCGCAGAACGAACTAACATATCGGTAATTTCAAGTGCCTGTTCACCGGTGTCAGGTTGAGAAATAATTAATTCATCAACTTTAACTCCTAATTTTTCAGCATAACTAGGATCCAATGCATGCTCTGCATCGATGAAGGCTGCGGTACCACCACTTTTTTGACATTCCGCAATAACTTGCAGGGTTAAAGTCGTCTTACCAGAAGACTCCGGACCATAAATTTCAACGATACGCCCTTTGGGTAAGCCGCCGATACCTAAGGCGATGTCTAAACCTAAAGAGCCTGTAGAAATAGCTTCAATATCACGCATCACATGACTATCACCCATGCGCATGACCGAGCCTTTTCCAAATTGTCTTTCAATCTGTGCGAGAGCGGCGCTTAATGCCTTATTCTTATTTTCTTCCATTTATTCACCTTGTTGGATGCAAAGAAAAAAATTATCCCACAGAAGATGCCGACCAGCAAACCTATTCGGTTCGATGCGTTTATCCTGGAGTATATACCCAAACCTCTTACGCTTCGCTTCAATCGCAGTTAGAATAAAAAATTTAAGCGCCTATCAGGTTAACTATGAATAAACCCGTATGGATACCCAAACATCCCGAAACCAGCCATATGTTTCACTTCATGCGCTTTGTAGAGAAAGCCCATCAAGCCTCTTTTAAAAATTATCAGGAATTACATGCCTGGTCTGTAAAAAATTTAAGTCTTTTTTGGCAAGCTTTATGTGATTATTTCACGCTTACATTTGACACGCCGCCTACTCAGATCCTGGATGATACGCAAGGCATGCTGGACGCTCGCTTTTTTGTTGGAGCAAGGTTTAATTTTGCAGAAAAATTGTTATCACGCCGCGATGATCACATTGCGATAATCAGCGTCAATGAAGCTGGCGAGCGGCAAGTCTTAACTTACAAAGCGCTCTATCAACAAGTGGCTTCTTGTGCCGCAGGACTAAAAGCGTTGGGAGTAAAGCCTGGCGATAGAGTAGCTGCGGTCATGCCTAATGTGGCTTATACTATCATTGCCATGCTTGCTACTACATCGTTAGGCGCGTTATGGTCATCTTGCTCGCCTGATTTTGGTACTCAAGCCATTATCGATCGGTTAGGACAAATTGAGCCTAAGGTTCTTTTTATTGGCGATGGTCATACCTATCATGGGAAGCGCTTTGAAGCGCGTGAAAAAATTGAGCAAATTTGCCCTCAACTTCCTAGTGTTCAGCAGGTTGTTCTATGTCCCATTATTGATGATAAGCAGGCACCTGCTATTCATAAAAAAATTCGTTGGGATGATTTTCTAAAGCCTAACGCAACTATCACCTTTGCATCACTTCCCTTTGACCATCCCGTTTATATCCTTTTCTCATCCGGGACTACAGGAAAGCCGAAATGCATTGTGCATGGTGCTGGCGGTACTTTATTACAACACATCAAAGAATTAGGGCTACATACCGATTTAAAGCCTGAAGACAATATGTGCTTTTATACAACCTGTGGCTGGATGATGTGGAATTGGATGGTATCAACCTTGGCTTTAGGCGCTACATTAACACTTTATGAAGGCTCTCCCCTGTTTCCTGAACCCACTCGCTTATTTCAATTGATCGATGAAGAAAAAGTCACCGTTTTTGGCACGAGTGCTAAATTTATTTCCGCCGTTGAAAAGAAAGGCTTTCGGCCTAATCATACTTGCTCCCTCGCTTCATTACGCTCCATTCTCTCAACCGGCTCTCCTTTGTTAACTAAAAATTATGATTTCGTCTATGAACAAATTAAAAGCGATGTTCAGCTAAGCTCGATTTCAGGAGGGACGGATATTATTTCTTGCTTTGCTCTAGGCAACCCGCTACTGCCAGTTTATCGCGGCGAATTACAATGCTTAGGCTTAGGTATGAATGTAGAGGTTTTTGATGAACAAGGCCGCTCTGTAAAAGAACAGCGCGGGGAATTAGTTTGCACCCTCCCTTTTCCTTCCATGCCCATCGGCTTTTGGCAGGACAACGATAAAATGCGCTATCGCCATGCCTATTTTGAGCAATTCCAAGGTATTTGGGCACATGGCGATTTTGCTGAAATCACCAAGCATCATGGTTTGATTATTTATGGGCGATCAGATGCCATTTTAAATCCGGGCGGTATTAGGATAGGAACTGCAGAAATTTATCGCCAAATTGAGAAAATTGAAGAAATCACAGACTCTATCGTCATCAGCCAAGATTGGCAAGATGATGTGCGTATTGTCTTATTCGTGAAATTAGCTGAAGGCAAAATTTTAACCGAAGCATTGCAAAACACCATTCGTCAAACCTTACGCCACAATGCCTCCCCCCATCATGTGCCCGCCAAAATTCTCCAAGTGCGCGATATTCCTCGAACCCTTAGCGGCAAAATAGTGGAAATAGCAGTACGCCAAACCGTCCACGGTCAACCCGTAAATAACCTTGAATCATTAGCGAATCCTGAAGCACTGCTGGATTTTAAGGATAGAGTGGAGCTTACTACGTAAACGTTCATGAGCCCCCTAACACGGTAAACGCATCTAAATCCCCCAAATAGTCGCAATTTATCAGAACCACCTACCGGACCACGACCGAACCACGACCGTTAGGGAGTGGAGAAGTTTGTTAGGGAGTGGAGAAGTTAATGTTAACGAGCAGCGAATTCTCCACTCCCTAACGGTCG
>JAGVKL010000021.1 GCA_020050595.1 Legionellales bacterium | reverse complement strand
TGGCAGAAAATATCCTATTTAAACCCCATTTTTTACATGGTGACCGGGTTACGACAAGCGATGATCGGTCATCAAGAAACCAGTATGGCGTTGGCCATGGGAATTATTTCGACCTTAGTCATCGTCTTAACGGTACTGAATGTGGTATTACTCAGAAAAGGCGTAGGGCTTCGAGATTAGAAAAAAATAGACAGATTATTGTATCAAGTCCGATTTCTCAAGTGGACGCCTCCGGAGTGCTTTTAGGCTTCTTAGACTGGCTAAGCATGCTCACCACACTCTCAATCTGGCCCCCAAAATTCGTAGTGTTGGCTGTACAATAAAATCTGTCTATAGTTAAAATAGTAGATTATTTTTTTCAATACAGCCAGTCCAAAAGCAGGTTTTTTTGCAAAGAATTCGTTAAAAAAGTATCTCACTAACCTCTCTTTATGATGCAATCCGTATAAGTTTTGGCTCAAAAATAGCCGTTACATCCTCATCCTTACGCGAAGCAAATAAATTGTAGCGTGTACTTGGTTTCATCTTTTCAACTTTGGAAGGAAATGCGTACTCTAATGCGTCTAAAGCTTGCTGTGCGACCTTACTTAAAGGAAGCTCATTTTCTATAATATGGTTTTCCTCAAGCAAACCTTCTAGTGATATTTTCAAAAGCGCTATTAGCTTTATAGAAGGAGCCCGATTTTCTGCAAAATCGCTCTTTACCTGTGAAAAGCTTAAGATAGTAACAGCCATACCTTCAACATATGAAAATAACTTTAGATTTTTTTCTGCCATAGTTAAGGCATCGATAGGACGATAGGACATTTATTTACCTCTATTACAAATAAAACACTAGATTGTATATTATTGAGGCATTTAAGTCCATAGCTTCCTGCGTGTTTACATTCGTAAATTGGCTTTTAGTTTAAACCCTATCGCTTTAAGCCTGTCAGATATACTGGGGTGAGTAGAAAACATATTCGTTAATGATTTAACGGGGTCAATATTGGAGGGATCAAATAAATAAGAAGCTTGGCGTACTTGCTCGTGTGGGGTTTGGCCATATTCTTGCGTATATTGCTCTGCATTGGTTTGATGATCTTGACTAATTTTTAATAATGCACGCGCCATTGGTTCGTTATCACGCATTAATTCCACGCATCCAGCGTCCGCCATATACTCCCTCGTGCGGCTTAAAAAGAGCGTTAACATGACCGTAATTAAGGGTAATAAATAACGCAAAATGATTACGATAGTAAATAAACGATTATCCCCTTCCCTATCCCGCCTAAAGATAACGTTATAAAATAGTACATCAACAACGATAAGCAAAATATTACTTAAAATAGCCACCATCAACGTGACTTTAATGTCATGATGACGAATATGACTTAATTCATGAGCCATGACGGCTTGTAACTCGGCTCTATCTAATTTTTCCATGAGACCTCGCGTAATCGCGACCATTGCTGATTTTTCGCTATAGCCGCTGGCAAAAGCATTCATGTAATTTGCTTCAATAATAAATACCTTGGGCATGAACTTTAGCCCAGCAGCCACCTTCATTTCTTCTACCACATTATAAAGCTGCTTCTCTTGAATAGTTCGCGCGCTTTCAGGCGTTACTTCATGAGAATCCGTGCCCAACAGCATAATTCGATCATACATAGCATACGTGATAAAAATAGATATCACCGCAATCCCTGCCATCACCGTGGTGGCCAGCGGGAAAACCTTTAAGGTTATAAGGGCTTGAAAACATTGCATAAGCGTAGCTTTTGGGTAAGTGGATTGTAACAGCAGCGCATCTATCAAAACCCCTAGCAGCACGTAAACGAGAATAAAACTCGCGATAACTAGGCGAGTTTTTCTCTCATTTCGTTTTAATTGTGCCCGCCAATCCGTAGAGGTGGCATGATAATCCGATAAACTCATTAGAATTTAACCGTATAATCTTCTCGGGCTTTAGCCTGCTCAGCGGGTAAACCCCAATAATCAAATTGTTGATCTAATTTAGAAGGAAAAGCACTGACAACTAGGGATTCAAAAAACGATTTCTTCTTGGCTTCATAGCGCTCCACGCTATCATTATAAGCTTGTTTTGAATAAGCTAATTTATTTTCTGTATTCACTACTTCTTCTTGGAGTTGAACCACATTTTGACTCGCTTTTAAATCAGGGTATTGTTCAAATACTACATTAATGCCTGAGGCAATTTTGGAGATCTCATTTTCAGCCGCCATGCGTGCTTTTTCATCCCCAGACGCTTTGGCAGCCTGTGCTTGATTGCGCAATGCTACTACATCTTTTAAGGTGGTCTTTTCATAATCCATGTATTTCTTTACCGCTTCAATTAAGGATTCAAACACTTTAAATCGTCGATCAAGCTGGATATCAATTTGTCGTTTATTATTATTAATGGCTTCAATAAGGCCAATTAACGTGTTGTAGACCCCGATAGCCCAAAATAAAACTAAAGCTATCACAATTAGAATAACGATAAAAAAAGTACTCATTGTTATATCCTTCTAGTTGGTAATAGACACATAAATAGAGTGTATGTATATTTTATAGTATAGAGTCACTTTAGTTATTACACCATGAAAGAAATAGAACTACAAAAAGGCGATATTATTTTTTTTAAAAACCATTATAAAGATGAAAAAGGAGCTGTTACGCATACCTATTTTGATCATGTGGGTATGTTTGCAGGTTATGATGCAGCGGGACTTCCCTTAATTATTCATAGCGTTTCTTCTGAGAACCCCTATTATAAAGCTGATGCACTATCAGGGCTTTGTCTTAGCACATTAAAAGCTCTAAAAAATCAGGTGCAAAAAGAGGAAGGCTATCCTGATGTTTGCTTTGATGTCAGCTTTCACGTTGTGAGATATAACAATACAGCTTTAGCTGAAAATGCATTAGCTATTTTAGAGAATCAAGCTGGCTACAGAATACCTTATGATGAAGACCGTCTTAAGATCATACTAACCACAGAGGAAACACTCTCTGATGAAGATTTTAAAATTCTAAGTGAGCAGAGATACCGCGAAGAAGGCCGCTATAGAGCTTTAAAATTTGCTGCTCGCCATCCATTTCCCTTTGCTAGAGTGCGAACTAATGGATTTGGGCGGGGACTTACCTGCATTATGGCTGTAATTCTGGCCTATCAAATTGCTGAGTTATTAGGAACAGGGTGGGTAAAATCTATCGGTGAAGAAGCTGGATTGTGGGTTAGCGATAAATACGGCCCTGTGATCAATGACGGTTTAGCAGCCAATTATCGAACGTATTTGAATAAAATTAGAAAAACTCATTCTCGTAGTGATGATTCTACCGTACTTAGCCATGCCCAGTGGAGTGGATCAACCAAGATAGACGATTTTACTCATTCAACGTTTGCTGTCGATGCAAAATTAACCAGTGTGGCTGGCATGTGGCTCCACCTACAAGAAAAGTCGCCATGGATAATGATGGGAGAGCTAGATGTCTGTGAAAGAACGTTTAGCGCTGAAGAACGAGCTCATAAAAGATGCGAACGAACTGAAAGTTTTGTAAAAATTATGGATGAATTAGAAAAAGCAACCACCGGTAGGCCTTCGCTTTGCTCTTCAAGGTTGTCAGCCTCCCCTTTCCATAGTCCTGCTTCCTCTTCCACACATGGAAGCCCTCCATGGCTGCACGCAGCTAAATTAGCCGCTGCTGAAATCCCTTTTTTTAGCCTTACCCCACCAGCAGCAGGAGGGAGTACCGAAACAGCTTTAACCGCAGCCCCTGCTCAAGCTGGAGCAGGTGGCTGTTAAAATCTCATGGGGTCTGACTCATGGGGTCAGGTTCATTTATTAAATTATAAATTGTATTTCAGGCTCTATTTCGATTCTAAAAGAAAAAATTAGTCAGAATTCATTGGTAAAATAATTCATTATCAGTGGACATTTAATGATTTAATAAATGAACCTGACCCCTTATGATCGGTTTTAAAAATTGTCCTGTGTAAGATTGTTTACATTCAGCTACCATTTCCGGGGTGCCCACGGCAATAATTTTTCCACCTTTATTTCCACCTTCCGGACCTAAATCGATAATCCAATCGGCTGTTTTTATAACGTCTAAATTATGCTCGATGATCACAATCGTATTGCCTTGATCGCGTAAACGGGTTAATACGGTTAATAATTGTTTCGTATCATGAAAATGAAGACCCGTTGTAGGCTCATCTAAGATATATAGAGTACTTCCTGTATCCCGCTTGGATAATTCTCGCGCTAATTTAATCCGCTGTGCTTCACCACCCGATAAAGTTGTAGCACTTTGTCCTAAGCGGATATAAGACAAACCCACATCGATTAAGGTCTGGCATTTTCGAGCAAGCATGGGAATAGCGTCAAAAAATTGCCGTGCATCCTCAACCGTCATGTCTAACACTTCGTGGATGTTTTTTCCCTTGTAATGGATTTCTAAGGTTTCACGATTGTAGCGTTTACTTTTACATACATCGCAAGCGACATAGATATCGGGTAGAAAATGCATCTCCACCTTAATTAAGCCATCGCCTTGGCAAGCTTCACATCGCCCACCCTTCACATTAAAACTAAAACGCCCTGGCTGGTAACCTCTAGCTCGTGCTTCAGGCGTATTAGCAAATAATTCACGAATAGGGGTAAATAATCCGGTATACGTAGCCGGATTGGAGCGTGGGGTGCGGCCAATTGGGCTTTGGTCGATATCAATGACTTTGTCACAATGTTCCAATCCTTTAATGTCTTGTAATTTGCCTGGGGTAGACAGGCTTGCGCGGTTAAGTCTTGTTGCTGCGACAGGATATAACGTATCGTTAATTAAACTTGATTTACCGGAACCAGATACACCGGTTACACAAGTCATTAAACCAATAGGGATACTAGCCTCTACCCCTTTTAAATTGTTACACGTCACCCCTGTTAATTGGATGACCCGCTTTTTATCAAACGAAGTACGTGTGGCCGGGATTTCAATCCTCTGCTCGCCGGATAAATACTGCCCCGTTAAGGATTCTTTATTTTTCATAATGGCTTCAGGAGGCCCATACGCTACAATGCGTCCGCCGTGCACCCCAGCACCTGGCCCTACGTCTAATACATAGTCCGCTGAACGAATCGCATCCTCATCATGCTCCACGACGATTACGGTATTACCTAAATCGCGTAAATGAAGCAGCGTCTTTAATAAACGATCATTATCCCGCTGATGCAATCCAATCGATGGCTCGTCCAAAATATACATGACCCCGACTAAGCCTGAGCCGATTTGACTAGCAAGACGAATACGTTGGGCTTCGCCCCCGGATAATGTTTCGCTGCTGCGTGATAACGATAAATAATCCAAGCCTACATTCACCAAAAATCCTAAGCGCTCGATGATTTCTTTATTAATTTTGGCAGCGATTTCTCCTTTATAGCCTGATAATTTAAGATCTTTAAAAAAGGCAAATGCATCCTCGATCGAATAAGAAGCAATCTCAGGTAAATTTTTATCATCAATAAAAACATGCCGCGCCGCCTCACGTAAACGTGCTCCCCCGCATGAAAGACAGGGTCTTGCAGATAAATATTTTGCTAACTCTTCTCTTACGGCAGAGGATTCTGATTCACGATAACGCCGCTGCATATTGGGAATAATACCTTCGAATGTATGCCGTCTTGTAGAACTCCCCCCATGGCCATGGTGGTATTGAAATTTAATAACTTCACTACCGCTCCCATAAAGGATAAGTTTTTGCACATGCTGGGGTAGGTCACAAAAAGGTTCTTCAATGGAAAAACCAAAATGTCTCGCTAAGGATTCTAAGAGGCTATAGTAATAATGCGTCCGCTTATCCCAACCACGAATAGCACCTTCCGCCAAACTTAGCGTTTCGTTATGAATAACACGCGCTTCATCAAAGAATTGATCAACACCTAAGCCATCGCACTCAGGGCAAGCGCCCATGGGGTTATTAAACGAAAAAAGACGAGGCTCAAGTTCAGTTAAACTATAACCGCACTCAGAACATGCAAATTTTGAAGAAAACACTAAATCCTCAAAACTTTTATCAAGGGCTGCAACGATGACTAAACCATCAGCAAGATTAAGGGCGTTTTCAAAGGATTCGCTTAAACGTTGGGCCACATCAGCTCTTATTTTAAAACGATCGACAACAACTTCAATGGTATGCTTTTGGCGTAATGATAATTTCGGGGGATCATCTAATTCGTAGATTTCCCCATCAATCCGAGCGCGGACATAACCTTGAGCTTGTAATTGTTGTAATAGCTGTACATGCTCACCCTTACGCTCTCGAACCACAGGCGCAAGGATCATAGCCTTCGTATCTTCGGGTAACGCTAAAATCTGATCGACCATTTGGCTAATCGTCTGCGCATGCAAGCTAATGCCATGATTAGGGCAACGAGGCTCCCCCACACGAGCAAACAGTAACCGCAAATAATCATAAATTTCCGTCACCGTTCCTACGGTGGAACGTGGATTATGAGACGTGGCTTTTTGTTCGATAGAGATAGCTGGTGATAAACCCTCAATGGAATCCACATCCGGCTTTTCCATCATGGATAAAAACTGGCGCGCATAGGCAGACAACGACTCCACATAACGCCGCTGCCCTTCGGCATAGAGCGTATCGAAGGCGAGAGAGGATTTGCCAGAACCAGAAAGACCCGTAATCACCGTAAGTTGGTTACGCGGTAGATCCACATTAATGTTTTTTAAATTGTGGGTTCTTGCCCCACGAATGCTAATGGTAGAAGGCATGGGCAGTGTCTAATGATTTGAATCGTAATTGTTGCATTATATACTACAGCGATAAAATAATAACCGCTCTAAGGCGGATTTCTCACCCCCTGCATAAACCTAGCAAAAGCAGTAGCCATCTATTACGACTACCTACGGCACTGATTTTTCTCTGTACATGACAGATTTTTTTGTCATGTACAGAGAAAATTTTTAATTAGGCATAGAATTCTATTGGGAATCTGTTAGAATAACTTTCCCATCCGATAAAACTTATTGTGGATAAGTTTTTATCTTTCTTATTTACAAAAATAGCCTTGTAATCACCTATTCATGTTAACTCATTGATTTTAATATACATAATTAAAAAATCACTTGTTTTTTTATCCACAAATTCTGTGGATATCTCTGTGTATTGCTTGCAAGAAACCTGTACTAACTTTTGAAGATGTTATACCCTTATGGTTTTTTAATGGAGGTAACTATGCGCGCTTTTTTACGCCTCTTTTTAATGGGCTCACTGCTCATCATGGTGACTCCAATTCAGGCTGCTGATTTAAAAGATTTTGAGCAAGAGTTAAGCGACTCGGTTATCACCACTAAAATTACTGCAAAAATTACCAACAATAGAAATTTGAATCCTTTAAAATTATCCGTTTCTACGTTAGACGGTGTCGTTACGTTAAAGGGTTATGTTAAAGATAAAAAAGCATTCGTTGATGCGCTGCGTATAGCCACTACGACCAAAGGTGTAAAAACCGTGGATACCGATCAGCTGGATATCAAACGAGTCAACACGGTTTTTACCGACGCCTATATCACCGCGAAAGTTGAAGCGGCTATCTTAAAAGCAAAAGTGTTGGATGATGAATCCATCCCCTTAGTTGGGATTAATGCGGCAACTACCAATGGCGTTGTCACTTTATCGGGCAATGTTAAAAAAAGCGCATCCATTATAGCTATATTAAAACGGGTCAATGCGATTAAAGGTGTTAAAAAGATTGTTTCTGAATTACGGGTAGCAACTACATAGGATAAGCTTTAAATGAAAGATTTAACTCGTTTTAAACTTTTTCTGCAACAATTTGGCCGTTTTGAAGTACCGATGATTGGTTATTTAAAACCTGAGATTATAGAGCTATCCGATAAATCCATCGTTATCAAAATAAAACTTAATCGCCGTAGTAAAAATCATTTAAATTCCATGTACTTTGGCGCGCTAGCAGTGGGCGCTGATGTGGCGGGTGGGTTACTCGCCTTTTATCATGCCGATCGCGCGCAGGTGAAATTATCACTTGCTTTCAAATCCTTTGAAGCCCAATTTCTACGCCGCCCCGAATCAGATGTGTATTTCACTTGTGAGATGGGTGATCGCATTAAAGAAATGCTGATTGAATCTCATCAAACCCAACAGCGTGTTAATAAACCTATTGAGGTCAACGCCTATGTTAAAGAAGAAGAGAACATGGTGTTGATTGCCCATTTTAAACTAGAGCTGTCATTAAAACTAATTTAAAGTGTATGGGGTCAGGCCTTGAGGTATCGTCACTTTTTAAACTGTAGCCTGGTTGCTTGCAACCAGGAAAGCATGCCATAGCTCGCAACAATACTTAAAGTCCCTGGTTGCAAGCAACCAGGCTGAAGATTGATGTTATTTTTTGCCGAAAGCGTATCACCCATAAGGTAAGGTGAAAAATAACAAACATACCTTGAAGATTCAGTGCAAGTGCAGTAGAGGCTCGTAGTTGATTCAACTGCCAAATTTAGGTTTAATGTTCTCTTAATCTTTATAGACTAAAATAATTCATAGTGTTTAATTATTTTAATGATAAAGCCGATGAAGAAAGAAGAAGTAATCCTTGCCATACAAGGGGGAGCGCGCTTAGATAGATTCCCAGATTATTTTGATGACGAAGAGGTCATCCTCACTGCTATAGCTAATGGTGATACCAATGGCTTCACACTGTGCCCGGAAGAATTACTAAGTAATCGAGAATTTATCCTGCGAGCGGCTATAAAACATCCCCAAATTCTTGGCCTCACCGGCGCAGCCGTTGTCCTTCAACGCTTCTTTACAGATAAAAATTTTATTAGAGAAGTCCTACAATCTAATGGCTCTGCACTGCTCTATACTAGCGTACAGGATTTTCAGCGCGATGAAGAACTGGTTGAATGTGCGCTTCGGCAAAATGGTCTTGTATTTCGATTGGTGGCAAGACAATTTCAAGATAATGAGCGACTGGCGCGGATTGCTGTTGCACAAAATCACCTAGCAATAAGAGATGCACCAGAGGCATTGCGCGATGATGAAGTGCTAATAAATGAGATTGTAACTATCAATGGTACGCTACTTAAGGAAGCTTCAGCTAGACTTCAAAAAAATAAACCCACAACTCTTTTTGCCCTGGCACAAAATGGGCTGGCATTAGAATTCGTAGATGATCATTTAAAAAATGACCAAGACGTCATTAACACTGCGTTGACGCAGAATGGACTTGCCTTACAGTACCTTTTAAGCAAAGAAAAAGACGATGCAACGATTGTCCGTAAAGCAATAGCGCAAAACCCCAAGGCCTTAGCCTATGCCTCTCTTCGTTTACGCTCAGATTATGATTTTATGGCAGAGATGGTACGTAACCATGAAAACGCACTCCAACATGCCAGTGACGCGCTTAGAAAAGATCGCGACTTTACTATAATTGCACTTGTAAGCCATCGGGAAGCTTTTCCATACGTCCATGAAACCCTGAAAAATGATCCGATTATTTCAAGATTAGCTAAGGCACCCGGCGATGCGTCCATGCTACTAGCTCTCTTGCCCTTAAAAAAGAAATTAAGGGAAGAAACAAACCCCACAGCCAAAACCGTTGCAACCCAAATGATTGCTTCGCTTGAAGACTTAATAGTAAGCCAAATAGAGAAAAAAACACCCGTGTCTCAAGCTAAGGAGTCTATAAAAGACCTCATTAAAAAGACTCGGCAACCACTTGAAAAACTACCTTGGTGGCAAACAGTGATTGATCATTTCATGGCCGCTGTTCTATCGTTTTTCCCAGGCCCTCATCAAAAGAGAACGTTTTTATTCTTCCCTAATCCCAATCCTTTAAAAAAAGAAATGGATGAGATTCAAAAAAGCATCGACGATGATCCTACCCCACCTTCAGCTCCCGTTTAACCTAAATTCGGCGGTTGAATCGTAGCGAGAGCTGCTACTGTCGAATTTAGGTTTAAGATTGACAAACCAGCCATAGCATTCTAACGTTAATCCTATAGACTAGCGTTTCTTGAGTATGATTAATTTAACTATACATACGCAACCAGATGATGAAACCTGCGGGCCGACTTGCTTGCATGCGATTTATCGTTATTATGGCTTGGATGTAAGTCTTGAAAAATTAATCCAAGAAATTGAGCGATCGGCATCAGGCGGAACATTAGCGCCTTTTTTGGGGAATCATGCTCTAGCTCATGGTTTTGAAACTAGCATTTATGTCCATGATCTAAATATATTTGATCCGAGTTGGTTTAGATTAAAGCATGGCGAAGCTCATGGTGAAGAGCTGATTGCTAAATTAGGCACACAAATGAAATACAAGACTGGGGAAGGCATACGCCAATCAAGCCTCGCTTATCAACAGTATTTAAAGCTTGGAGGTAAATTATTTTCACGCATGCTTAGCGCCCAACTGCTTAAAGAATATTTTAAAAAAAATATTCCTATTATGACGGGGTTAAGCGCAACGTATCTTTATGGCAGCACAAGAGAAATATTCACCCCCGATGGGGTAGCCATTTATGATGATATTCGCGGCACGCCTTGCGGGCATTTTGTAGTATTGTGCGGCTATGATGAGAAAAAGAAAAATGTGATTATTGCCGATCCTCATCGAGAAAATCCTTTATCCCATGATAACTATTATAAAGTTAGCATTGTCAGGCTAATTAACGCTATTATGCTAGGGGTTTTAACGTATGATGGCAATTTATTAATAATTGAACCGAAGGCTTTGAATGCAAACTATATTGGTAACTGATAATCCAAAAAGCTGGGAATTTTTAAGTCATCTTGCGCCTATCGTTAAAGCCACTGACTATTTGTCCGATGAGACTTATCATCAAAACAAATCGTTACGCGTCATTAATCTCTGCCAATCGTATAATTACCAAACTATTGGCTATTATGTATCGCTCTTAGCCCATGCGCGGGATCATAAGGCGCAGCCTTCTGTACTTCATATTCAAGACGTATTAAGCACGAGCCTATCCAAACAAATTTCGCAAGAAATTGAAGAAGAAATTCAGCATACTTTGGCCGATATCAAGGGGGAAGAATTTATCTTAAGCCTGTATTTTGGCCAAAATATGGCTAAAAGGCACGCCGCGTTGGCTAAAAAATTACATGGATTATTTCCTCTACCCTTAATTCGCTTTACTTTAGAAAAGAAAAAATTATGGGCTATTAAAAAATTAACCTTATTGTCTCCTGAAGAGGTTCCGCCACAACACCAAGCGTTTATGCGCGAGGCTGCAGAGAGCTTTTTATCTAAAAAACGTTTTCATCAGTGGCGAAAAAAGCAACGTTATCATGATCTAGCGATTCTTATTGATCCTTCCGAACCCAATGCGCCCTCTAATAAAAAAGCACTCGATGCGTTTGTCAGCGCGGGTGAAGCATTAGGGCTTAATGTCGATTTTATTGAAAAAAATGATAGCCGGGTTATCGGAGAATACGATGCGCTTTTCATTCGCGCAACAACCTCAGTCGATCATTATACCTACCGATTTGCCCGACGCGCATTTCAAGAAAATTTAGTCGTTATTGATGATCCTCAGTCGATTGTGAAATGTACTAATAAAGTATATCTTGCCGAATTAATGCGAAGCCATCAGATCTTAACACCAGATACCTTATTTATTAGTAAATATGACAAAGAATTACCACCTATCCAATTTCCTTGTGTATTAAAAAAACCAGACAGCGCTTTTTCGCATGGGGTAGTAAAATTAAATAATCAAGACGAGTTGCAAAAATCACTAGCGCAGTTTTTAAAAACCTCCGATCTTCTTTTGATTCAACCGTTTATTCCGACCGAATTTGATTGGCGTATTGGCATACTGGACAATAAACCTCTCTTTGCCTGCCGGTATTATATGGCAAAGGGGCATTGGCAAATTTACAATTGGGATGCTGCTCACCAAGACGTCATGGGTGGTCATGAAACCTTGCCTTTACACGAAGTGCCCGAAGCGGTCATCAAAACGGCATTGAAAGCTACTCGACTGATAGGGGATGGCCTCTATGGCGTGGATATTAAAAGTCAGGGTGATAAACATTACGTTATTGAGGTCAATGATAATCCTAACGTTGACTTTGGCATCGAAGACACTATCCTAGGCGAAACGCTTTACCAGCAGATTATGGCTGTCTTTTTACAACGTATTCGCAGGAAACATGGTTATGTCTAGTTATTCTCTTTTTTCGGTTGTGGGTATTGAAATTGAGTATATGTTGGTTGATAAAACTACATTAGCAGTTCAACCCAAAAGTGATCTTATTTTACATCATCTCGCCGGTAAGCAAGTGAATGAAACCGCCTTAGGTGATATTGCTATCAGTAATGAATTAGTACTCCATGTCCTTGAGCTAAAAAATAACGGCCCAAAGCCTATTGGTGCGCCATTAGCAGACCATTTTCAAAAAACCATTGTGCAATTACAACCGCTTTTAGAGCAGCACCATTTAATGCTCTTGCCAAGCGGCGCTCATCCGTGGATGAACCCTCATTTAGAAACCAAGCGATGGCCGCATGATAATAGTGCCATTTACCAACAATACGACACCATTTTTGATTGCCAAGGTCATGGTTGGTCGAATTTACAAAGCATGCATCTCAATTTACCTTTTGCTAATGATGAAGAATTTTGCCAATTACACAATACCGTGCGTTTACTTTTACCACTCTTACCGTCCTTGGCGGCGAGCACCCCTTTCCTCGATGGCGTTAAAACAGGGCTTTTAGACTCACGCTTGGATTTTTATGGTAAAAACCAAGCGCTTATCCCCTCCATAGGAGGCGATATTATTCCTGAATTTATAAAATCCCGCGCCCAATACGAAGAAGACATATTAAAACCCATGTATCGGGATATCAGTGCCCTTGATCCTAAAGGTATTTTACAATTTGAATGGCTCAATTCACGTGCTGCCATTCCTAAATTTGAATACATGGCATTGGAAATCCGCATCCTTGATCCGCAAGAATGCGTTAATGCAGATATCGCCATTGCCAAAGCTATACACGCTATTCTAAAAAGCTGGCATGAAAGTGGCTCGCAATTGCATTTAGAAAAAATATGCCCTACTAAAAAATTAAAAGCGGTTTATGAGCAAGCTATAAAATATGGTTTAGATGTAGAAATTAATGACGGTGATTTGCTAGAGCAATGGCAATTACCCAAAAAACAGTCCATGACGTTGCGTGATGTATGGTCTTTACTTATTGAGCGAGTTAGTAAAGAATTAGACCCCGCTAGCCAGCAAGCCCTGGAGCATATTTTACAGCATGGAAATTTAAGTGAACGCATCTTAACCGCTTGCCAAAACGATTTTAGTCGGGAAAAACTAACAACCATTTATCGCCAATTAGGAGATTGCTTGGTACAAAATAAGCAATATCAATTATTATGAAACCTACAAAATTATTTCTCAGTTGCGAACATGCTGTAAACACCATACCTAGTTCCTATAGTCATTTATTCCAAGGCCAAGACGAGGTATTAAAAACACACCGCGGATGGGACATAGGGGCTAAAGCGATCGCTCTTTATCTAAAAGAGAACCTTAACTGCGAATTGGTTGAGGCAAGTGTTAGCCGTTTATTAATTGATTGTAATCGCAGCGTGACTCACCCGCATTGTTTTTCTGAATTTACTAAACTTCTAAAACCGGTCGAGAAACAACAGTTAATTGCTGATTATTACCTACCCTACCGTCAACAAGTCGAAACGTTTATTAAGCATTATATTGAAATAGGCTTCCAAGTCTTGCATGTATCCGTTCATAGTTTCACCCCCATCTTTCAAGGCAAAACACGCAATGCAAGCATTGGCCTTTTATATGATCCTAAACGGCATGGCGAGAAAGAAGTATCACGCCAATGGTGCGGGCTTATTTGTGCAGAAACCAACTATCGGGTACGTCTTAATTATCCTTACGCGGGCTCAAGCGATGGTCTAACTACTTATTTACGTCGATGTCATACCGAAAAAGATTATTTAGGGATTGAATTGGAAGTCAATCAAACGTTATCAGGAGATAAGTCCTCGCTGGATAAAATAGCTAAGGCATTAGCCAATAGTCTTGTAGAGTTATTGCAGCTGTTATAATTTAGCACCTACCCTTGGCAGTTTGGACACAGGCCATAGATATTTAATGCATGATCGGTCATTTTAAAATGGGCCTTTTCAGCAATCATTTTTTGCCGGGACTCAATGATTTCATCGATAAATTCTTCTACTCGCCCGCATTTAACACACACTAAATGATCATGATGTGCACCTTGGCCTAACTCAAATACCGAGTAACCGCCTTCAAAATTATGGCGGTTGACCAAGCCTGCTGCTTCAAATTGGGTCAGCACGCGGTATACTGTCGCTAATCCTACATCTTCTCCCATCTCTAAAAGTGCTTTATATACGTCTTCTGCACTTAAATGGTGGGCCTTTGACTGCTCAAGAATTTGTAAAATTTTAAGGCGAGGCATGGTGATTTTTAACCCTGCTTCTTTTAACTGTTGGCTCTCTTCCACAAAAATGCTCCCTAAATTCATCATCCTAGAAAAATCAGCGCAGTAGGCGGTCGTAATAGATGCAGGGCCTACGCATGAAAAACATAGCCATTTAACTTTTCCACTCCCTAACGGTCGTGGTTCGGTTTCTCTCTTGCCAACTTAACTTTTCCACTCCCTGATGGTCGTGGTTCGGCTTCGCTCTTGCCAACTTAACTTTTCCACTCCCTAACGGTCGTGGTTCGGTTTCTCTCTTGCCAACTTATTTGCAGGAGGTAAATATCCATGCGTAGGTCCTCGTAATAGATGGCTGCTGCTTTTTCTAGGTTAAATTGCATGCTATTATGACGAAATTTTTCAATATAGGCAAAAAATGCGAATTAGAATTATTCTCATTAGTATAATCTTCTGTTTACTTAACAGCTGCGCTTCTTACGACTTCTCAAGACGGCCAGTTCAGCAGGGAAATCTATTGCCCGCCGCAACCGTGGCTAAATTAAAAGTAGGCATGACTAGAGAGGATGCGGCCATCTTATTAGGAACAAGTTTATTAAGTCCTACCTTTAACAATAATCGCTGGGATTATGCCTATACATGGCGTCGCGGTACAGGACGATTGATTATAAAAAATGTAAGCTTATACTTTAGCGGTGATCGATTAGCCCGTATTGAGAAGCATCCATAGGTTGGGTCGTTTCGACCTGAGATACTGTTGCTTTTTAAGCTGTAGCCTGGTTGCTTGCAACCAGGAAATAATGCCATAACTTGCGTCAATACCTTACATTCCTGGTTGCAAGCAACCAGGCTACATCACTACGTTGTTTATCAAAAAGTAACGAGACTTCACAGACCATAAAGCCAAACCTCAAACGTCCTTCTTCACCTCCGAGCTCGCTGCCTTCTCTTTTCCTTTGGATCACCCAATAAAGGCCGGTAAATCTCGATGCGATCCCCTGTTTTAACCACGGTATCTAAAGCTACAACCTTCGCAAAAATGCCCGTAGCCATATCTTTTATTTCAGGGTATTGAGTCCGCAATCCCGATTGCTGCAACGCATCTTCTACAGTCGCCGCTTGAGGAAGGGTTAACTTAAGCTGGATAGCTTTTTGACGAAACGGCACATAGACCAATTCTACATCAACCATACAAAACCTGCGCTCGGTCACAAAAAGCATCTACCATTTTATCGGTGACTTGTTCAAAAATAGAACCTAATAACATAGAAAACATGCGACCTGCAAAATCAAACTCTAAATCAAACGAAATAAGACATCCTTGTTCTGTCTCATCAAAACGCCAAAAGCCTTCTAAATGGCTAAAAGGACCATCGACCAAACGAATTTCAATCATTTTATGCGCTTGTAGGCGATTGCGAGTCGTAAAAGATTTGTTGATACCTGCAGCCGAAATACATAAAGTCGCCTGCACTTCATCTTCATCTCGATGATGTACAATACTCTTGGAAAAATACGGTAAAAATTCCCCGTATCGTTCTACATCATTTACTAAGTTATACATCTGCTCACAAGAGAACTGGACTTCTCGTGATTTTTTAACCGTTGTCATTGTTGTCTCCATCACCCTGTCCTTTTGCTGCGATTTTTTTTGTTAGCCACTGCGCCAGATCCTTCGCCTCTTCTGCGCAAATGCTATGTTCCATTGGGTATTCTTTATACATTATATCTTGGAAGCCCTTTTGCTTCATTATATTGACACTTTCTTTCGTCCATAATGGTGAAACCACTTGATCATAAAGCCCATTGGCCATGAAGAATGGGGTCTTCTTATCAAGCTTTGCCTCACAATTAGAAGCAAGTGGCAAATAGGCAGAAAGTGCGATGATGCCGCCTAAACGCTCTTTGGTATGTAAGCCTGTAAATAATGCCATGGCGCCCCCTTGGGAAAAACCAGCGAGATAAATTTTATCAAATGTAAACTGTTCTGCTTGTCTTTGAATGATTTCACGTATAAATTCTTCAGACTGCTTGATCCCTTCGCTATCCTCTCGATCACTTAAAGTAAGCCCAATAATGTCATACCACGCTCTCATCGGCATACGGTTATTTAAAGTCACTGGACGAATAGGCGCATCAAGAAATACGTGCCTTACCGGGTAACCAACGGGTAATTGGGCCGCAAGCCCCGCCATATCCTGGGCATCAGCGCCCAAACCATGCATCCAAATAACGCAAGCCCGTGCTGGTTCGGATGGATCATTAACATACACGTTCAATCGGGGTCTCCGCTAAAAAAGGCAGATTATCGCCAATGACAAACTGCATAGCAAGCCTCTAATTTTGTCTTGGGCGCCATGCTAAGGTTTACTTAATAAAATTTTCGTATAATAGTTGTTTTTCACTATTGGTTGGATTGCATATGAACCTTGCAGACTTACAAGACCTATTAGTAGCAAACCAAGATCAATTATATTTATTAAAAGTAGGGCACTCTGATGCATTACCATCATCGGAGAATGGTGTATCTACACTGGTGGAAAAAATGTCCTGGGAGGCCATTTCTGCACAACTCCATGCATACTGTGTTAATGTAGTAAATCTTGAGACAACTTATCAAAACACTAAAAAAACGCAAAATATAACTGAAAAACAAGCTGCCGCCTCTTATAAACAGGCTTTACTTATTCTAAACAATGCTCTGGGCAAGGGTATTGATTATTTACGTGATAACAAAACTTCTCAAGAGTTTTTAGAACAAAGAAAAGCTTTTTTACATTCGCTATTGACAGATATCCAGAGAAGAATTGAAGAGTTTAAAGCTAATTTACATTCGAATTCTAATCCACCATCTTCTTTACCAAGTACCCAAAGTACCACCCGAAATCTTAAAGAAGCGCTTGCCAAGTTATCTACAACATATGAAATGGACTATAAAACTAAATACACCTCGAGTTTTTGGCGGGCTATAAAAATGTGTTCGAGAAATCCAAGCCGTGCCGCTGAAATTAAATTCTTACAAACCCTGTCGGCTCATCCTGATGCAACCGATGCGATTCGGGTTAAAGCCATGGATGCGGTACGGGGTAAAATTGCGGGAAGAGAGCGTCATGGGAAGGGAAGTCTACTGCGAAAGGAATTGGCGCGCCTTATTCCAGAAGGGCCGCTTGAAGGCTGTGAAGATATAGCGGAATTTTGTAGGACAAGAAATATATCGATTCCTTCGGGCGTGAAGGCGTTTATTACGACACCGCAAGAGGCACGATTTGGGTGGTTCTAGATTTAAGCCCCACCGTGGCAGGGTAAACGCATCTAAGCGCACAGTAAAAGCCCAAATAGCCTACATTCTGCACTTTTTAAACGGTAGCCTGGTTGCTTGCAACCAGGAAAGCAGGCCATAACTTACATTTATACTTAAAGTCCCTGGTTGCAAGCAACCAGGCTACATTGTTTAACAAAAAGTCACAAAAAGTGATGATCCCTCAGGGCCCAACCTACAGAAAATTTGGATATATGAGAGATGTACCCTTCTTCTCTTGGCAGTTTTCTTTTAGATTATCTATAATAATTTTCTGTTAATCGATTTAAGCGAATAATGCCAAACGTTTTTAGCTTTCTATTCACCATTTGTTTTTGTTTGTTCCTAGCCTCTTGCGGACAGAAAGGAGCGCTTTATCTTCCTACTTCCGACCAGGCAAAACCTGCTCCTCGAGTCACTCGATGAGTACCAAATTCACTAAAATGCATGGGTTAGGCAATGACTTTATGGTGATTGATGCCATAAAACAGTCTGTCCACTTTGAAGCAGACGATATCATTGCTTTGGCTAATCGTCATACGGGAGTCGGGTTTGATCAATGCCTTCTAATAGAAAAAAGCGAAGAACCTGGTATTGATTTTTTCTATCGTATCTTTAACGCGGATGGACAAGAAGTAGGCCAGTGTGGGAATGGAGTTCGTTGCCTTGCTCGTTTTGTTGAATACTATGGCCTAACCACGAAGAACGTGATAAAGGTAGCAACCTGTACAACTACCATGGAGCTTCGGCTTAATAATGATGAAACCGTGACCGTGGACATGGGGAAGCCTCGGCTAAATCCTTCTGACATTCCTCTGCTCGTTGAACGAAAGTCTTCCTTATACACCCTACCTATCACCGACCACCTAACCCATAACATTCATGCTATTAGCGTAGGCAATCCGCATGCCGTCATGATGGTGCCTGATGTCAATGATACACCCGTATCAGAATGGGGGCCGCAGATCAGTGGGCATGCGTTATTTCCCGAGCAAACCAATGCGGGCTTTATGCAAATTCTTACGCCGCAACATATCCGTTTACGTGTTTATGAACGGGGTTCTGGCGAAACGGCTGCCTGTGGAAGCGGTGCGGTAGCAGCGGCAGCTGTAGGCAGGCTGTACCATCATTTGCAAGAGGATATTAAAGTGAGCTTACCGGGCGGTGATTTAATCGTAAGCTGGCCTCATCTAGACGGCCCTATCTTTTTAACGGGTCCTGCAACCTTTGTGTATGAGGGCAGTCTCTTATGATGAGCGGTGGGGAGAAATCATGCGTATTGTGATCTTAGGCGCAGGACAAGTAGGCGGAACACTCGCTCGTAATCTTGCTCACGAAGATAACGATATTACGTTGATTGATTTAAACGACGATCGCTTGCGCGACTTGCAACATCGTCTTGATATTAAAACGGTGCAAGGCTTTGCATCACACCCTAATGTGCTGATAGAAGCGGGCATCCAGCAAGCGGATATGTTAATTGCGGTTACCGATAGTGATGAAATTAATATGTTAGCCTGCCAAATTGCTTATCGCTTGTTTCGCACCCCCAATAAGATTGCCCGCATTCGCTCACAGCATTATTATCAGTATCCTGAATTATTTTCTAATCATGATGTTCCTGTGGATGTTTGTATTAGCCCAGAAAAATTAGTCACAGAACACATTGTTAAATTAATTGACTATCCGGGAGCGTCTCAAGTTCTCGACTTTGCCGAAGGCCGGGTTTTATTAGTCACTATTAAACCGCACACCGGCGGCTTAATGGTAGGCAAAACTATTCGGCAGTTGGATGAGCACTTAGCATCGATTGAAGCAAGCCTTGTTGCCATCTTTCGGGATAACAATGCCATTCCTTTAAATGACGACTGTGTCATTGCCAAAAGCGATGAAGTGCTTTTTGTGGCTTCTCCACAAGCCATTCATCAAGTATTAATTGCGCTCGGGCGTTATACTCATCCTAACCGGCGCATTATCATTGCGGGCGGCGGTCATATCGGCAGTAAACTTGCTCAAACACTTGAAACAAGATACCGGATAAAAATTATCGAGCACAATGTGCAACGAGCCAATCACCTTGCTTCTCGCTTGCACAAAGCAACCGTGTTGCAAGGCGATATTGCCGATCGCGATTTGTTAATCAATGAAAATATTGAGTTTACCGATGTTTTTTGTGCGGTTACCAATGATGATGAGGCCAATATTATGTCTTGCTTGCAGGCAAAGCGACTAGGCGCACGACATTCCATGACCTTGGTCAACCGCAATGCTTACGTGGATTTAATTGATGACAGTACAATCGATCATGCCATTTCCCCTCAACTCATTACTATCGGCAGCATTCTTACTAAATTACGCCGTGGTAACATGGTCAAGGTCTATCGTTTACAAGATGAAGCGGAGGCGATTGAACTTGTGATCAGCGGCGATGAGCACACCTCTCAAGTCATAGGACGGCGATTAGATGCGATTGAGTTACCGCCAAGCTCCTTAATTGCGGCTATTGTGCGCGGAGAAAAAGTATTTGTGGTAAGTCCTGAGTTGATTTTAGAGGCAGGCGATCATGTCATTTTGCTATTATTGAAAAAACGTTACGTGAAACAACTGGAGTCACTCTTCCAGGTTAATTTAACGTTTGTAGAAACTAAATAAGACACTCTTAAGAAGGCCTTATGCAGATTAAAACCATTTTACGTTTGATTGGCTTATTGCTTATTTTATTTAGTTTAAGCATGCTAACGCCTTTAATTATCAATGTGATTTTTAATGAAGATTTTTGGCTGCCTTTTATTTCAGCCTTTCTCTGCACCTTAGGTACGGGCTCGCTTTTATGGTTTATTTTTCGCCACTCTCACCAGGAATTAAAAACTCGCGATGGTTTTTTAATCGTTGTCTTATTTTGGTTTGTTTTGTGTTTTTTTGCAGCCCTCCCTTTTCTTTTTGCGATTGGAGAGCATCATACAATAACCGATGCCATCTTTGAGTCCGTCTCGGGCTTTACTACTACCGGGGCTACCACCATAACCAACATTGATCATTTACCTCATGCTATTTTATTTTATCGCCAACAACTGCAATTTCTAGGCGGCATGGGTATTGTTGTTTTAGCGGTGGCTATATTACCTATGCTAGGTGTGGGTGGCATGCAGTTATTTCGAGCGGAAACCCCAGGCCCTATGAAAGACTCCAAACTAACTCCCCGTATTGCACATACCGCAAAGGCTCTATGGTCTATTTATTTTCTATTAACCTTAGTCTGCATGCTTTGCTATTGGTTATCAGGAATGGATTGGTTTGATGCTTTAGGGGAAAGTTTTGCTACAGTGTCTACCGGCGGATTCTCCATGCATGATGCAAGTTTTGCTTATTATCATAGCGATTTAATTGAATTGATCGCCTGTTTTTTTATGCTTTTAGGCGGCACCAATTTTGCCTTGCATTTTATCGCTTTTAAAAAACGCAGCTTACGGCATTATTGGCAGGATGAGGAATTCCGCGTTTTTATCGGCTTACTTTTAATTGCAAGCCTCTTAGTGACGCTTAGCTTAATCAGTTATGGATTTTTTAAAGCCCATCCGCATGCTTTGGTAAAAAGTTTATTCAATGTTATTTCATTGGCGACTACGACAGGCTTTATCTCAGAGCCTTTTAGTACTTGGCCTACCTATGTACCTATTTTGCTTATGTTATTGGCTATTATTGGCGGCTGTGCTGCATCCACCAGCGGCGGTGTTAAAGTATTGCGAGCTCTTTTACTTTACAAGCAAAGCAAACGCGAGATGGTACGTCTCCTCCATCCTCATGCCATTATTCCCATTAAATTTGGCAAACATAGCTTGCCTGAACCAATTTTACAATCCATGTGGGGATTCATTTCATTATTTATTGCTCTATTTTTGGTATTAATGATTGTATTTATGGCGTTTGGTAATGATTTCCCTACTTCATTTTCCGCCATTACTGCAGCGCTTGCTAATGCGGGTGCTGGGATTGGTACCATTAGTGTGACGTTCGATCAATTAAGTTTGCCCAGCAAATGGTTGCTTATGTTTGCCATGATTGCCGGTCGATTAGAAATTTTCTCGTTGCTAATTCTTTTTTATCCGCAATTTTGGAAGCGATAAACCTAAGCGTAAGCGGTCACCTAAGATAACTTCCACCGCTTATGCAACCATAACCATTGCTCAGGATGTGCAAGGATAATGCGTTCTAAGGCTTGGTTATAGGCTAAGGTGTTTTGATAAATAGATTCTTGTGTGCTCCCATGATCTTGCCAAGGAATGGGTTCATGAAATTCTAAGACATGTTGGCCATTAGGTAGGCGATACCCTGCCGCCGGAACCACCGGTACACCGGTATGGCGAGCAAAACTTGCAAGACTGCGATACGTTCCTGCTTTTTTACCAAAAAACTCTACAGCCACACCATCACGATTGACCAGTGACGCGTGCTGGTCTAAAACGAAAATAACGGCATGATTCTTTTCCAATGCGTCACAAACTTGCTGCAGAGAATTTTTTTTGGGAATAACATTTAATCCTGCTCGGTAATAACGGCTAAATAAGATCCGCTCAATCAATTTATTGTTTAACGTGCGGCGAATAAAATGAAATTGTCCTTTAAATTCTTTGAAATTAGCTACCCCACCAATCGGTGCAAACTCCCAGCTACCAAAATGCCCGGTTAAAATTAAAACCCCACGGCCCTCTGCAACAATGTTTAATAGCCGCTCATGCCCTTTGACCTCCACTCGTTCGCGAAGCTTTCTATCGCTCATGAACCGCAATTGAATCATTTCTTTTAAACACGTAGCTAAGTGCGAGTAAAAGGCTTTAGCCAAGTGCGTTTTTTGCGCGGCTGATAAAGAAGCGCCAAAAACATGTTCGATATTATCCTTTACCACTTTACGGCGGTAAGGGATTAATGCGTACAGCAGCCGTCCCGCAGGAGAGACCTTTAGCTGATTTACTCGAGAAGCAATGTCAGTCTTCACAGGCTTTAATCACTAGACAAGTGTTCATGCTTGCAAATCCGCGGTTGATAAGTAACGCCATATTGCCCGTCAATGCCCGTTTTTCACATGTCACATCAATACCTTGCGAATCAGAAGCCAATTGTTCGAGGTTAGCAATCCCAGGAATTACTTTGTGATGTAATGCATAAGTGGTTAATACCGCATCTAAAATACCTGAGGCACAGATGGTATGGCCTGTGGCCCATTTAAAGCCCGTAACCGGTACTTTATTCGCACCAAAAAGGGATTGAATCGCTTTTGCCTCGCTGCTATCCGATTTTTCATTACCATTAGCATGAGCAACCACTAAATTAACATCGGCTGGCGATAAGCCTTGCTGGGTCAGCACATTTTGCAACAACTCCGTTAATTTTTCCCCTTCTGCCTCGATAGAGAATAATCCCTTTACTTCCGACGATGCACCCCCGCCCAAAACTTCACCATAACGCACAGCAGAGCGAGCAGCGGCACTCGCTTCACTTTCCAACACCAAAGCAGCAGCGCCTTCGGCGAGAATCGTTCCATCGTGCTCTTTATCAAATGGCTTTAAATGACGATGACTTATCACACCCAATTTATCATAATAATACAATGCCTGCGGTTCAGGAGCGACATCATAAGCAACCACAACCGCACGCTCAGCCTGTCCTGTTCTAATGGCATGATAAGCTTCGATAACCGCTTGCGTCCCTCCGGCTGCATGATTGGTAATATTTTGATTCACGCCCGTGAAGCCGTAGGTAATGCCTGTATAAGCTAAAACATTATTAGGCAAAATACGTAACAACCACATAGGATGCACTTCATTAAAGAGCTCTTTAGCAAATTGCTGCATATCGCCTTGTGCTTTAGCAACTAAAGGTAAAAAATCATATTGTTGGTAGTATTTATTGCCCGGTGAGCCCACATAAACCGCTGTTCCCTCATTAAAAGCGGTTTGAGCGTCCAAACGTTCTCGATAAGGTAACATCGCACTATGCTCTACCGCTTGCATGGCCGCATTAATCCCCAATACATCTTGACGGGAAATGACTTTCATTAATTTACGATCAGGAAGCATTGTTGCGGGTTGAAAATTTTTTAACTCGCCCCCCAAACGACAAGGCCAGGTGCTGACATCCCATTGTTTTAACTCAGCAATTCCGCTTTGACCTGCTAAAATCGAAGCCCAGGTTTCATCGGCTGTTTCACCGCAAGCCGTTAAGGCGCTTAATCCGGTAATAAAAACACGATTATTCATTTGTAGATCCTACCAACTCAGGGTGCTTAAACAATAAGCAACTATTTGAACCGCCAAATCCAAACGAATTAGACAATACCACGCCTAACGACTTCTCTCGCGGTCCTTCCGTCACGTAATCTAAATCACATTCTTTATCAGGCGTAGTTAAATTAGCGGTCATCGGAATATACGCATGTTTAATGGATAAAACAGATAAAACAGCCTCTAAAGCACCTGCTGCCGCAATTAAATGCCCCGTCTGACTTTTAGTGGAACTAACCGGTAATGATGCGATGTGATCGTTAAATACCGCTTTAATTGCGTTGGTTTCACTTAAATCATTCATTTTAGTCGATGTACCATGGGCATTAATATAATCGACTTCACTCGCTTGAACATGGGCATCTTTTAATGCCCCTGCAATCGCTTGGATAGCACCATCGCCATTGGGATGAGAATCCGTAATGCGATAAGAGCTCAGCGTATTGCCCTCTCCAGCAAGCTCAGCATAAATACTAGCGCCGCGGGCTTTTGCCTTTGACCATTCTTCAAGAATTAAGAAAGCAGCCCCTTCCCCTAAAACAAAGCCGTTTCGCGTGCCATCAAAAGGGCGGCTCGCTGTTTTTGGCGTATCATTATAGGTGGATAAAGCCCCCAATAAACAAAAACTGGATAGCCCTAAAGGATTAATCATGGAATCAAAGCCACCCGCCAAAATATAATCCGCATCGCCACGGCGAATAGCTTGCATGGCTAAACCTAACGCTTGTCCACCAGAAGCACAAGCGGTATGCACGGAACTAGCATATCCCTCGATACCAAATTGATGGATTAATAAGGACAAGCCCGTATTAGACACGGTTTTACCAAAATCCGTTAATCTATAAAAATCATGGGTATTCACTTCTAATTGCTGCCAATTGATCTCACCTTCAGGAGCACACGCTTTTTGAAAACGCGTCAAGTAATCAAAATCAGCAGTCATCATACCGCTACCGGCTACCACTCCCCAGCGCTTTGCGTTGGAAGCATTAGGTCGAATACCTGCATCTTCAAAGGCTTCTAAAGCAGCCGCTAAGGCATACCCTGTAAAAGACATCAAGTGCCGGTTTTGTTTATGAACTAATGCTGCGGGAAGGGTAAAATTTTTCACTTCAGCCGCAATATAGGTTGGAAAAGCACTGGCATCAAATTGCTTAATGGTATCAATACCTGATTGACGAGCCATGAGATTTTGCCATGTAGATCGCACATCATTACCTAATGGAGATATGACGCCTACCCCTGTAATTGCTACTCGTCGTTTATTCATTCGCTATTCCCACCGTCGTCATCAATAATTCAAGTACACAAACCCGCTTACCCTCAACTTCTGTACGATAATTTAAAATTAACTCATTATCGGTTTCTTGTTTTACCTGAAGGTGGCAAACAATCACATCGCCTGGCAATATAAAACCACTCATTTTAATGCGACGCAATTCACTGACTTGATAAGCTTTATTAAAGTTAGAGCGCTTTACAAATTCGTAAGCAAGATTAAGTTTACACTCAAGCAAAACCGTCATAGGTAATACCGGTTTTTTAGGAAAATGATCGGGGAAATAAGGAGCAGCCCGCGTTATGCATTTTTCTGCCGAAAGAGTAGCTCCAGGCTCGCACGCGATGATGCGATCAAAGGTCATAGGTGCAATCCGGATGGGACCATTCGTCGATGCAGCAGTTTGGCCTAAAGTCGTAGCAGGCGGCCAACGCCCTGGCCTATCCAATTCGTTAAATTGTTGGCGCACTTCGTCAGCTTCAATGAAATCAGCCATGGGCAATAAAGGCCCCAAGGCGCCATCCAAAGTAAAGATAATTTCATCACCGACACGAGCAATACTATGATATTGCACGGCTGAGTCATCTAACGAATCGATGAAAGACTCTAGCAAAAGCGTCTCTCCCACATAGGCGGGACGAATTAAACGCGCTTTAGAGGCAATGCCTGCCACCGGGCGGCGCGTAAAATCATTACTCAACATCACATTCCACGCAGCCAGTTGCCCCAGCGTTTCCCCTATGAGTGACGGGATAAAACATAATTTACCCTCCCTATCTTTGCAAAGATAGGCATCATCCGCTGTGACATGCTTCACTCCCCGAGCATATTTCCCCGGGGATAACTCCATAATCCTGTCAACGAATAAGAAACGCATTAGGCAACAGTTTCGGCTGCTTTTTGCTCTTGTACAGCTGAAACAATTAATTTACAAAATGTTTCTACGGTAAAAAGCATCGGAATTTCATTGGTTTTCATATTGGCTTTGAAGTGCTCTGCCGGTACTTCGCTTAAATAATTTTTTAAAGCCGCCATGCCGTTGGGCGTTAATACCCCACCTTTTTCGAACTCATCTTCAGCCAGATCACCACGTGCATTCTTTTCAAGCTGGCCGCGTGGGATCTTAATCGCGAATTCTTTTTCCAATTGAAATACTAAATCAAGAAAATCAATCGACTCAGCCCCTAAATCAGCAATCAAACGGCTTTGTAACGAAATATCCTTTTCATCAATAACCAATACATCAGCGATGATTTCCTTCACTTTAGGATAAACACTGTCTACATTCATATTACACCTTCAGAACTTAGTAAAATTAGAAAATTGTCGATTATAGCATAAGTTTTTAAGGAACCCTAAGGCGTTGAATTAAATTTGACAATCCTGTTCAAATCCCTATAATGCTCAAAAATTATCAAGAATTCGCGTCCAAAAATAAAATTGCAAGTATAACGCAACCCTAACAATTATATGCAAAGCATAGATTGGTATGATGGAACTTAGGTGTGTAACACTTCAATAATCAATACTCCTAAGCCATTAACCACTCGATTATTCTGAATTATAGGAATTTAAATTTGTAAACAGGAGTGTAACAATGGCAGCAACCGCAGGGGTGGTAAGTGAGTTACTGGAAGGGGATTTTACTGCGATTCAAAATGCAGCTGTGAAATTTAGTACGAATCCTAGTGTCTGGTTAGCTATTGCAAAAATTATTTATCGAAAAATTACTGAACGGCCTGTATTTACAGAAGAAGATTATTCAAAGTACTGTCAAATGCGCACCCTCTACCTTACTTGTACACAGCCTTCAGCAACCCTTGATCATGCCGCATTACCCGCAGAGTGGTCACTTGACGCGGCACGTCGCCCCCTCTATTACTCCACCTTTAGTGACCAGCAACGAGAATTATTAGCGCAGCTTGAACGCTTTGAAGGCTCAAGTCACGCCCTGAAGCTCCAGATTGGAAGCATCGTTGACACGATTGCTGAACTTTATAATTCGATCGATAAGCGTTGGATCGTCCCTACACGAGACATATATCGGCCAGATGGCTTTGAAGCTATGTTTTGTACCGAGTTAGCCATGTGGGCCGTTATTGAATTGCCGCGTTACTCTATTACAAGCGAGAAAACAGCTGAGATGGTTATGCGACGTATAGAGTACTGTCGGAGAATGCACCGAGAAGTTTTGATATTTCGTGGCGATACAACCATAGCCAATCCCTTAAATGTGCTTTTAACGATCATCAAGGAATTGGAAGTCTTACATGCAAATTTATGCCAAGCTCATCGGGCGGCTACCTTTACCGATAGGGTTTCCGTTATTGACAGCCAATTATTGGATATGGTTAGCCATGCGTTCAATGTTTTATACGTCATGATCGACGGCGGACGACTTGAAAAATTTAATGTATTAGAGTTTCTTGAACCAAGCGAAGGCCGTGCTGCAAAAATGTCGGTTATTAAAAAAACCCAATTGGGGCAATCGATAGAAGCCACCTGTCAAATAGCCAAGATACGAGCGAATGATTTTAAAAATCGCCGTTTCATTCCAGCAGATGAAATAAGCACCCATTTATCGGTTTATTCCTTACCTGACGCTGCCAAAGTAGACATTATCGGCTTTCCTCAATGGGTATGGAGGAAAAATTATGGTTTAGGAAGCAATATTTTTCGCTTATGGCACGCGGATGCAAAAAGATTCTTAAGCCGCGATGCGATTACACTGATGACGCGCATTAGAGATGTTCATCGTTCTATTTTGGAGCTGTGCAACGTTAGAGAAATGCTAACATTAGCATCACAACTAAATATTGCCTACGGCAATAAATGGTTATTTAGTACCGAACAAGGGAATCTGATTTTAGAGTCGTTGATTGCTGTTGTTACCAACGCTACAGAAGAATTTGAGGTCAAAGTTGAGGCCGCCTGGAAAGATTTTTATACCGATCGGTACCTTCCTTTTGCTAAAAAATGGCATAAAGACTCAAAAGATGAAGAGTATCGTCGTATGACGCGTGCTGATGAGCGTGTCAAAACTATTGGTACCAATATAACCACCATAGCAGCAAGCATTACTGATATTCGCAGCTATGCGGTGCATGCCCGTGGTGAGTCTAAAGAAAACGAACAACGCCAACAATTACTCGGCAAATTGCTTTTCGGCTACCTTTCAAAAATCCCAGGATACAATCCTGCTGCATTAAAGGCACTACGGCTAGTTGCAGAAACCGCGGGGGAAGAAGAAGCTTTACCAGCCCCCCCACGGCCTTTGACTGCTATTGAGCAAGCTGCCAGAGAGACTGCTTTACAAGTCCTCTGCCTGCATACAGGCCGAGAATCTCACGAAATTCTAGCGGAGTGGATTGATGCTGCAGCTCCCCTCTATCGCCTTGCTTTATCGGGAGATATATTTTTAACCCCCGAAGAAGAAGCCACAGTTAAAGCTCACCATACTGCTGCATTAGTAGCTGCCGTAGCATTCTTTGAAACAGGAGAACCTATCATGCCACAAAATGAAAAACGTGAAGAGATTATTTTCCCACGAGCAGATATGCTCGTGGCCGTTGCGCTACATAATTTATTTAGCAATTCGGTTAGCGCTTCTGAGATAACCTATAGAGCTGTCCCTGAAAAAGACGACCTCATTCCGCGACTATCTGTAAAATTACATAAGGATATTTACACAAAGATTTTAAGCCCCTATGCGCGACTTGCCAAAAGTAGCCTTTTTGCGAGCTTAAGATTCTACAGTGAAGAGCAAAGGCAGCTATTGCGCAAGCATTGCTCGCGATTTGTCCAAGCATTGCTTTCAATCGCAGATTGCCATGGTCCCTCTTCGACCCACACCCTATCTGCAACTGAGCTTGGCATCATAAATAGCTATTTGAAACGTGGTTTGTTGCAAATGTGTAAAGACATGCCATGGATCCGTGCAGCATCGCTTGTATATACAGAACATACAGAAATTGATACAAGTCCGTTAATCGAGGTGACGCAAAGTGAGGTAAGGGTTATATCACCGGACGTACATATGGCTATACTGAAGCAACAGCTGCTTGAAGAGCGGGGTGAGAAGGAAAGGATAGCTGCGGAAAAAGATACTATAGCTGCGGAAGTTATTGTAGTGAGAGAGACCGTAAGACGGCTAGAAACAACATTGATAGCCGCGGGGCTTATTATGCCACCAACCGATAGAACAACAGCACCCCAATCGACGGGGGCCCCATCCACCACAATTCGTCCAGCCCCAACTGGCGGTCCTGGATTTTTTAGCCGGCCCGATGGGGCGGTGGCGGACACAGCAGTCGCAGGTACAGCAGCTGCCGGTGCGGGAGT
>JAGVKL010000059.1 GCA_020050595.1 Legionellales bacterium | reverse complement strand
GGGTGCCGGTTAAATTTTTACAGTCCCGTAAATCAATACTTTTAAGATTAGGAGCTGCTTTCAGCAAGGTTTGTAGAGTTGAGAGGGATATAGTACTGCCGGATATACTTAAGTGCTCAAGTTTTTCAAAAGATTGCCCTGTGAGCAAGAGGGTGCCGGTTAAATTTTTACAGTCCCGTAAATCAATACTTTTAAGATGAGGAGCTGCTTTCAGCAAGGTTTGTAGAGTTGAGAGGGATATAGTACTGCCGGATATACTTAAGTGTTCAAGTTTTTCAAAAGATTGCCCTGCGAGCAAGAGGGTGCCGGTTAAATTTTCACAGCCCCGTAAACCAATACTTTTAAGATGAGGAGCTGCTTTAAGCAAGGTTTGTAGAGTTAAGAGGGATATAGTACTGCCGGATATACTTAAGTGTTCAATTTTTTCAAAAGATTGCCCTGCGAGCAAGAGGGTGCCGGTTAAATTTTTACAGTTCTCTAAATTAATACTTTTAAGATTAGGAGCGGCTTTCAGCAAGGTTTGTAGGGTTAAAATGGATATATTACTGTCGGATATACTTAAGTATTCAAGTTTTTCAAAAGATTGCCCAGCGAGTATAAGTGTACCAGTTAAATTTTTACAGTCGCTTAACTTAATTTTTTTGAGATTAGGAGCGGCTTTCAGCAAGGTTTGTAAGTTTAAAAGGGATATATTGCTTTTGGATAGGGTTATTTTTCTAAGTTTATCGAAGCTTCGTTCGGGTAGTGTTAGTGTTTCTGTTAAATTTGGACAGGTAGTTAACTCAAGCTGTTTAAGATCAGGGGCGGTTTTAAGCAACGACTGTAAATGGATAGATGATAATGTTCCTTTTAGGCTTAAATTTTCAAGTGCTGGAAAATTATTTTCAGGTAGGCTTATTTTGCTGATATTACTTAAATCTAAGGTCTCAAGGCTTGTAATTGGAGTGAGTATTGTTCCTATGTTATCACTTGAAAGTGTATCACAGTCCATAGATAGTTGATGAAGCGTTGAGAGCTGACTGGTACTACTCAAGGTTATGAATGGATTTATGGAAACAGCTACTCCCGCCAATAAATTATAAGCTTGAGCGGATGTGATTTTTGCACGGACAAATTTCCCTTGCACCAAGGCAAAAGAAGTAATTTTTTTGCGCAATAGGTGTAAAATTCTACCTGAATCTGGCGCAAAATAATCGGCAATTATTTCTTCAATAACAGGCCTTTCCTCTAATATACATGAGGGTATTGTTCTGATACCTGCTTCCTCAACAGGCCTTTCCTCTAACATACATGAGGGTATTGTTCTGATACCCGCTTCCTCCTCCTCATCATCAGTATAATAGGAAAAACGATTAAATAACCAAGCTAGATCACGAGCATGGTCATCTTCTGGCGTTAGGAAGGCATGAACATCAGCCAAGCTTAAGCTATGGGGCTTAATTTCCTCCTCTTTGCTTAAAATATGGTTTATCCAGTAACTAGTGAGAATATGTATATCATCACGTGCTAGCTTAAGCTTGGCCTGGGTTAGCCTGGAAATATTCTCATAGCTAATCTCAGAGTAAAGGTGGTGATTATCCAGTAAACAAGCTAAATTAGCAGGAGTCAGTTTCACTAGCTCCCCTGATTGCCACATATAAATATCAAATGCTTCACTCAAGCCATTTTCCCCTGGAGTCATGAGTGTTGCTAGCGCTTTTATGACCTCACCTCTTTTTTTCTTAGTCCAGCAGGGTGCCGTCCAATCTGCAAGAATCAAGGTTTTATTTTTTTCTTGCTTGAGTGGAAGAGGATTAACCCAATAAGGCAGGCTTCGAATCAAACGTTCTGGGTCAGGTAATCCTGGTGGGTGAGATTTGTGCTGCCTGTTGCTGGATGTTTTTGTGCGGCGGAAGGCTTTTATGGGATAAGGCATAGAATTATTTAGTTGGCTTTTATTAGTTCTAATTATAAACAAAATGACTTTAAAATGCAATTTTTGAACAGGCTATTTTTGTTGTCCTACTGCGTCGTTGGAAGGTATAGTTTAAGATTTACTAGCTAACCGTTGTCAAAGAGGTCTAATGAAAATAAATCAGCGAGTATTTAATGTTTTTTTTCTTCTGATTTTTTTCTATTTATTTATTTTACAGCTATATGCTATTTGGCCTTTTACTATTGATGATATGTATATCTCTCTGCGTTATGCCAATCATTGGTGGGCAGGTTATGGGCTCGTATGGAATCAAGGCATGCCCCCGGTAGAAGGTTTCTCAAATTTTAGTTTTGTGGTGCTTGGGCGTCTTTCGCTATCTTTGGGTATGGATCCTGTTTTAGCCCTCAAAACAGCGGGTATTGTAGGCCTTTTTGGCACTTGCATGGCTATCTTTTTTATTAGCCGTTTTTGGTTTAGAACGCCTCTTGCCTTCATTCCTTGCTGTTGGTTACTCGCTTATAAAGGAGAAATTTTGTGGTCGGTGAGTGGCTTAGAGACAACCGTTTATCAAGCGCTTCTTGCTAGCAGCATTTTTTTTATTTTCTATGGTTTAGGCTATTCTTTATGCCCGCATCCCAAAAAGAGTATAAGACCCTGGTCGTTCGTCCTTGCAGGTATTTTTATGATTTTTGCAAGCATGACACGGCCAGAGGCGCCTGTTTTTGTGCTTTTGTTTACTTTTTTATTATTTTTTAATTCATCATTTATTAGAAAGCCGTTCTTGAGATCAGGCATCGGAAAAAACGCGCGTCATCGAGAGCGGCTTTACAGTATAACGTTATTTACAGGCACATTTGCGCTTGGTTTTGTGCCTTATTTTTTATGGCGATGGCATTATTTCGGACAATTTTTTCCTAACCCAGTTTATTGCAAAGGATTAACGAGTTTTTCCTCCGTTATGCTGGATAAAAATTATATACAATTGGTTTGGCCTTTTTTCCTTCTTGCGTTGCCAGCATTCTTACAGAAAGATAGGCGCTACTATTTTTTATTTTTACCCAGTGTTTTATATCTTTTTTTACTTATAGGAGCCGATCCAGTCGTTGCCTTTAGTAATCGCTTGTTTTTACCGGCGTTTGTATTCATGCTGCCGCTAGCTTTGCAAGGCATGAATAGGCTTTTAAACTATTTTTTGCAAGAAGAGGCTGTAGTGCATTTTGCACTATTTATAGGAAGCTTTTTAGTGATCGTTTTTTTTATCCCCATGCTGACTTTATCAGGGTACCGAGCCTATGTTGTTAATCCTTTAAAAGGGGAAAGGCTGCGCCAAGAGGTGATTACTTGGTTAAAAGAACACGTTGTACCCGAAAGCCAGGTTGTACTGGCCGATAGCGGCCTGATTCCCTATAAAACGTCCTATCAATTTATTGACTCTTATTGCTTAAATAATAAAGACATGAGTAAACCGCCACGCAAGATAATGTATCAGCGGCTATGCGAGGAAGTGATAGCAAATAAACCAGATGTGGTAATTTTAACCGCATTAATTGAACAGGGAAAAGTCATTTACACACCAGCAGATGCTTGTTTGGCTCAGAAATTTAGCAATGGATCGGGTTATTGCCTGCAAACCCAATTCAGCAGTAATAACCCCCATTCATCGTATCGTTACGAAATTTTTAAAGGTTGTTAAAATTTTTTAGCAAATGGCAGGAAAGCTGGTAAGATGCGGGTAGAGAAGGTTATTCTAAAATTGCTACGGATAGATTGATTATGGAAAGAAGGTCGCTGTCGTTGAAAAAAATATATCTGAAATTGCCAGTCTTAAGCTTTGATGTATTAGCAATTCCTCTTGCCTGGTATCTTGCGTTTTGGCTTGAGTACAATATGCAATCTTTCCCGCAACAAGTGATAACGCCCGATTCTTTATCGGCCTTATCCATTTTAATGATTGTGCAAACCGCTTGTTATTATCATTTTAAAGTGTACCGTGGGTTGTGGCGTTTTTCTTCTTTAAATGATGTTACTCGCATATTGCAAGCGGTTATATGTGCAACTATTTTAGTCGTTCCCATTTTATCGTTTGCTTCCTTATTACAAGGGATTCCCAATGTTATTTTGCCCTTGTATTGCATGTTAGTGGGTACTCTATTATGTAGCGGACGGCTGGTTTTGCGTTATTACTGGGATAGACAAACTCGGGAAGAAGCGAATGAAATACAACGAGTATTAATTATCGGAGCAGGGCAAGCGGGTGAAAGTTTGATTCGAGATTTGAAACGGACTCGCTCTTATTTACCTGTAGGTTTAATTGATGATAACCGGGGTAAACGCGGTCTTGAGGTTCATGGGGTAAGAGTGATTGGGACCGTTGATGAATTGGCAGGGCTTGTAAAAGATTATGAGATCGATTTAATTTTCATTGCTATTCCTTCCGCTCGTTCAGCGGAAATGAGACATATCGTTAATCAATGCGAACTTTGTAAAATACCGTTTCGTACATTACCCAGTATCCCTGCTTTGGCAGCAGGCCGCGTAGAAGTGAATGCTTTACGCGAAGTGCATATCGAGGACTTGTTGGGTCGAGATCAAGTGGAATTAACGTGGGATAAAATTGCAGCTTGCATTAAAGAAAAACGCGTATTAGTGACCGGCGGAGGAGGGTCAATCGGCTCGGAGTTATGCCGTCAAATTTTAGCCTTGAACCCTGCTAAATTAATAGTACTTGATAATAGTGAGTTTAATTTATACAAAGTTGATCTTGAGCTAAAAGAAGCATTTCCTGATATACCTATAGAGATAGCCTTAATTAATGTGGTGGATCAAGTAGCGGTAGAGCATTTGTTTCAACGCCTTACTCCGGAAATTATTTTCCATGCAGCAGCGTATAAGCATGTACCCATGCTTGAAAATCAAATACGAGTAGCGGTGCATAATAATGTTTTTGGTACGCAAATTATTGCAGAGGCAAGTGTGGCGGTGGGTGCTGAAAAATTTATTCTTATTTCGACCGATAAAGCCGTTAATCCAACCAATATTATGGGGACTACAAAACGTATTGCAGAAATTTATTGTCAAAATTTAAATGCTCGTGTTGCTACCCAATTCATAACCGTACGTTTTGGTAATGTTTTAGGCTCGGTGGGTAGTGTGGTGCCTTTATTTTATAAACAGCTAAAGAAAGGCGGGCCTTTGACGGTTACCCATCCTGAGATGCAGCGTTATTTCATGACCATATCGGAAGCCTGTCAATTGATTTTACAGGCTATGGCTAATGGTACAGGTGGAGAAATTTTTGTATTGGATATGGGGGAGCCTGTTAAAATTAATTATTTAGCGGAGCAAATGATCCGTTTAGCAGGAAAAGAGCCTGGGAAAGAAATACCTATTGAATATATAGGGTTAAGACCAGGCGAAAAATTATTTGAAGAGCTTTTCCATGTTTCCGAGCAATTAGCTCATACCGATCATGAAAAACTTTTAAAAGCCCAATTTCGCGAACTTAATTGGGACGAATTAAATCGGACGTTTAGAATGTTACATGCAGCGTGCAATACCTATCAAAATGATGAGCTATTGGTCTTATTGAAAAGCTTAGTACCAGAGTCCAGTTTTGATTTGGCAACAGAGGATGCAGCGTAGTGAAATGGGATGAGTACGGCACGTTAAATACGATCAAAAATTACATTAATAAGGGGTTCAACAATGATTAAATATGGTATTGGATTGATGTTATCTTTAATAGCTCTGATAAGTATGGCGCATACAGAGCGTTATTATAATTTACACCCAGATGCTTTACAAAAAGCTATTGCGGCATGCCCGCAAAAACAACCCCGTGATGTGAGTTGCGACCAATTAAAAGTCATTGCACTACGGGTCAATAAGTTAGCCTATCAATTACGGTTAAATCCCCAGGAATATGGCAAAGAAATTCTCGCACTTCAAGAAGCGATAGCGAAGCAAGATAATAAAAATGCTGAAACCAATAAGCGTGATTTAAGAGAGCGCCTTGCTATTGTGAAATGGTTGGAATCACCAAAGGGATAAAATGAGACTTCTAATTAGCAATGATGATGGTGTATCAGCCCCAGGGATTCGCGCTTTAGTCAATGAATTAACCACAATAGGAGAGATTCATGTCATGGCCCCAGATCGAAATCGTAGTGGTGCTAGCAATTCATTAACATTGTCTCGCCCCTTGCGAGTCAAACAATTAGATAATGGTCACTACAGTGTAGAAGGTACGCCAACTGATTGTGTGCATTTAGCGCTCACAGGTTTTTTTGATCCTATTGCGGATGTGGTTATATCAGGCATTAATGATGGTGCTAACCTCGGTGATGATATTATTTATTCGGGAACGGTTGCTGCCGCGATGGAGGGGCGTTATCTTGGCCTTCCTGCTATAGCGGTTTCTATGGTGGGTGAAAATATAAAGCATTATGATACGGCGGCAATTATTGTGCGCCAATTGCTATCTAATCTAAAATCAAATCAATTTCCCTCACAGACTATCCTAAATATTAATGTTCCTGATTTACCGTTGGATAAGATTAAAGGATTAGAAGTAACCCGGTTAGGCAAAAGACATAGCGCAGAGTCTTTAATTAAAGAATATGATCCACGCGGACGACTAATGTATTGGATAGGCCCTCCAGGAGCAGCTGCCGATGCGGGGCCTGGTACTGATTTTCATGCTGTTAGCCAACATTGTGTCTCTATTACACCGTTACATCTTGATATGACACATTATAAAACATTTGAACAAGTGTCTACTTGGGCGGATACTATTAGTTGGTAAGCAGACCTCATTAAATAGCTAGGAGATTGTAGGTTGGGCCCTGAGGTATCGTCACTTTTTGTTAAATCATGTAGCCTGGTTGCTTGTAACCAGGGACTTTAAGCATTGATGCACGTTATGGCATGCTTTCCTGGTTGCAAGCAACCAGGCTACAGTTTAAAAAGTGACGATACCTCAAGGGTTGGCAAGGTCCAACCTACAGCATTTATTATAGATATTTAATGCAAACTGCTTAGAGCGAATGATGAAGTAACGCCTATATGGAATGACAATGAACTGTTTATACAAAAAATGGGTTTTATTAATTATCTGTATATGCCTTTGTGCCTGCACAGAACGAGAGCAATTGGCACCCGTTACCGAACTACGCGGGCGAGAAGTCAATAGTCATGCTAGACAACACACTGTAGAGCGAGGTGAGACCCTTTATGCTATCGCCTTTCGCTATGATCAAGATTATCGCCAATTGGCTATCAATAATTATCTCAATAGCCCTTATACGTTGCGTGTAGGCCAAGTGATCCGCTTGAAACCTACTGGCAATGCTTATCCTCAAAAAAGATCAACGCCATCCGCTCGCCGCCCGATCATTGAAGCAACACCATCCTATCATGATTGGCAATGGCCCATTCGGGGGCGTATTGCCAGTACCTACGCGCCTTCGTTAGGTAAAAAAGGCATCGATATCGCGGGGAGAAAACATGATAAAATTCATGCAGCAAGAAGTGGTATTGTGGCCTATGCGGGTAATGGGCTGAAAGGTTATGGAAATTTAATTATTATTAAACATGATCACCACTATTTAACCGCTTATGGCAATAATCTCAAAAATCTTGTAAAAGAAGGGCAACACATTAAAGCTGGGCAAGCCATCGCTGAGATTGGTGTCGTCGATCGGCGTTTTTTTGGTGTGCATTTTGAAATCAGAAAAGCAGGTAAGCCGGTTAATCCATTGAATTATTTACAAAATAGTTGACGACAGTCTATTGTTATTACCAAAATAGAGTATCGAAATCTATTCAACATAACAGGTGAAACAATGTGCCCAAAAGATGAGCCAGTTGACGATAAAGTAGAGCCAGAAGCGCTTAACGAAGTGAGCGAGCCCGGGGAGGACGATTTACTAGATGCTGAAAGCTCCGATTTAGCGGCTATAGAAGAAGATGCTGAGCCTGATTTTGGTGATGAAGTTGCTTTTCCTTCTTATCAAAGTGGTAAAAACATGGCGAGAGTCATGGATGCCACGCAAATTTATTTAAGTGAGATTGGATTCTCACCCCTTTTAAGCGCTGAAGAGGAAGTTCATTATTCAAAATTGGCCTTAAAGGGTAATGAAGCAGCTCGAAAAAAAATGATTGAATCGAATTTACGCTTAGTGGTAAAGATATCGCGGCGTTATTTAAACCGTGGATTGCCACTGCTTGATCTCATCGAGGAAGGTAATTTAGGGCTGATGAAGGCTGTAGAAAAATTTGATCCCACGCGTGGATTTCGTTTTTCTACTTATGCCACATGGTGGATTCGCCAAACCATTGAGCGTGCCATTATGAATCAAACGCGCACCATCCGATTGCCTATCCATGTGGTAAAAGAGTTGAATGTTTATTTGCGTGCAGCTCGCCAGCTAACGCAAAAATTGGATCATGAGCCTTCTGCGGAAGAAATAGCAGAAATGGTTGATAAGCCTTTGGAAGACGTACAAAAACTATTGGGTCTAAATGACAAAGTAGCGTCTGTCGATACGCCCATAGGCTTTGACGAGAATAAATCGCTATTGGATACTCTAGCTGATGAGAATTGCGTCAATCCTGCTGAGCTCCTTACCGATGAAAATTTACGTGCGCATATTGAGTCGCTATTGGATAAATTAACGGACAATCAACAAGAAGTTATTGCAAGACGCTTCGGGCTGCGTGGTTTTGAAAAAGCTACACTTGAAGAAGTAGGAAAAGAGATTAATTTAACCCGCGAGCGCGTCAGACAAATCCAAGTAGAAGCCTTAAAATCCCTGCGTAGCTTATTAGAAGGGGTAGGATTAAGCCAAGAAGATTTGTTTTAAGAGGCTAAAGTGGCTCTTCTGGCTGGGATACATCGCATCGTAGGTTGGATCGTTTGACGTGAGGTATCGTCGCTTTTTAAGCTATGTAGCCTGGTTGCTTGCAACCGAGTGATGCCAAGTTATAGCATTCTTTCCCTACCGCCTTAAAAAGCTAGTCAGCCAGCGTAACGGGGATTACGATTCCCTAAAGACCAATGAATGCAAATGGGTTTGCGCACTATTATTGTTGTTATTCTATACCCAAGAAACTTCAAAAATAGCATTTTGAAGTTTCTTGGGTATAGATGAGGATCGTACCATTCGTTGAGAAACCCCGTAATCCGCTTTGCTCCTTACGGGCTTACTGCTTTTTCTAGGATAATTTAGCTGCTCTTAGCCCCTGCCAACATTCCCTATAATTTTTTTGTCTCGATTTATCGTCAAACGCTTTTTGTGTGACCAACCAAGGCATTCTTGATTCAAACATAAAGGCTAACGTATTAGCATAATACTCAGGCTTTGCCTTTCGTTTAATTTCTTTCTCATAAGCATCTTTATCAGGCCCATGAGCGGTCATGCAATTATGGATACTTACTCCGCCGATGGCAAAGCCTTCCATTTTCGCATCATATTCACCGATGATCAAACCCATTAATTCACTCATGATATTGCGGTGATAATAAGGCGGCCTAAACGTATCTTCAGCCACCATCCAGCGGGAAGGGAAAATAACAAAATCTAAATTAGCAACCCCTTGCATTTCACTTTCTGAAGTTAAAACGGTAAAGATAGAGGGATCTGGATGATCAAAACTTACCGTGTTAATGGTATTAAACAGGGTTAAATCATAACAATAAGGAGCATAATTTCCATGCCAAGCAACGACATTCAACGGAGAACATGGACTATCTGCAATCCACCATTGATGTTGGGATTTACAAATTAAATGACTTTCCCCCTTTCGGTCTTCAAAAGCAGCTTCTGGGTAGAGAAAATGGCGCGGATTAGCTAAACCATTCGCGCCAATCAAGCCTAAGTGCGGCAGTGTTAAAGGGGTGCTTGTGTTTTCGCATAAATAACCCGCAGCAAAATCGTTTAATTCAACCTTAAATTTTACGCCGCGGGGAATTACGCCAATCATACCAGGCATAATTTCTATTATCCCAAATTCGGTGCATAAGCGTATTTTCCCTGCATAGGGAACCAATAAAAGTTCTCCATCAAGATTGCTAAAATAGCGGTTTATCATCGATTTATTGCATTGATATAAATAGGTGTTCACCAATGCGTTACCCGCTATATGAAATAAGCCTTCAATAAAATCCAAATCAGATTGGCTCTTCGCTCTTGGCGAAAAACGCAGTGGATTCGGTGCTTGCATGGGAGCGAAAGTGTCGGTTAACGATTTATAAGGCTTGTATTCTCCATGTACGACAGAGGGTAAGGTACGATAAAGCCAGCTTCGAAGGTTGGTATGCCTAGGACGCGTAAATGCGGTACCACTTAATTGTTCTGCATATAAGCCAAAAGGGCATTTTTGTGGTGAATTTTGGTTGGTGGGCAATGCGCCTGCAACGGCTTCACTACTGTGGTGATTTCCAAATCCAGCCAAATACACAGGGCTCTCCTTATTGATTAACTGTAATCATCATTGCATCAGGAAGTTATGGAAGTCAATTACAATGGTTATATACCCAAGATACTTCAAAACCTAGCATTTTGAAGTTTCTTGGATATATATCCTCTTTATTAAGTCCTAGGCCACATTGTATAATCTACTCATTTATTGTTCTAAAAGGTGTTGCAATGGCTGGTCATAGTAAATGGGCAAATATTAAATTTCGTAAAGGCTTACAAGACGCTAAGCGAGGGAAAGTTTTTACCAAATTAATCCGCGAGATTTCGGTGGCCGCTCGTCTTGGTGGGGCAGAGGAGTCTTCCAATCCAAGATTGCGCGATGCAATTACTAAAGCACTTAAAGCGAATATGAAGCGCGATACCATCGATAACGCAGTGAAACGAGGTGTTGGGGGCCTTGAGGGCGCTAATATGATGGAAATGCGCTATGAAGGGTATGGGCCTGGTGGTGTTGCGATTCTTGTGGATTGCTTATCGGATAATAAAAACCGCACCGTTTCTGAAGTAAGGCATGCATTCACCAAACACGGTGGTAACTTAGGTACAGATGGTTCGGTTGCTTATCTTTTTAATGAGCAAGGTGAAATTCTTCTAGCTGCAGGCCAGGATGAAGAAAAAGCAATGGATGCGGCCATTGAAGCAGGGGCTCTTGATGTCAGTATAGAAGAGGGGCAAGTAGAAATTATCACCAGCGTTGATACTTATCATGCCATTCTTTCTGCTATACAAGAAGCTGGGTTTGAAGTAGAACACTCCCATATCACTATGCGAGCCCAAACAACGGTTGCATTAGATAAAGAAACAGCAGATAGTTTAGAGAAATTAATTGATATGCTTGAAGATTTAGATGATGTCCAAGATGTTCATAGTAATGCTGAATACTCAGGGCAGGCCGAAGTGGAATAATGACGATTATTTTAGGGATTGACCCCGGGTCGCGCGTAACTGGCTACGGGATTATTAGGGAAAATAGTAAGCGACTAGACTATATTGATAGTGGTTGTATTCGTACGTCCGAGGGTGAGCTTAGTCATCGGTTGCTCGAAATTTTTAATGGCGTATGTCAATTGATGGATGAATACAGCCCAAATGAAGTTGCCATTGAGCAAGTATTCATGCATCAAAATCCTAATTCAGCACTTAAATTAGGTCATGCACGAGGTGTGGCGATGGTTGCTTGTGCCTCACATCGGGTACGGGTTAGCGAATATTCTGCGCGAGAAGTAAAGCAATCGCTCGTTGGATACGGTGCTGCGCAAAAGGCGCAGGTAAAGCACATGGTGGTTAATTTACTGATGTTATCCAGTGCACCGCAAGCAGATGCAGCAGATGCTCTGGCTATAGCAATTTGCCACAGTCACATGAAAAACGGATTATTCAGGAGAGGCATGCGATGATTGGATGGTTAAATGGACAGGTGATCGATCGTCACCAACCGGGTAAGTTAGTTATTGATGTAAATGGCGTGGGTTACGATGTAGAAACGTCTTTATCGACTTTTTTCCAAGCAGAAGCTCAAAATGGCCCTGTTGGGTTGCACATTCATACCGTTGTTCGTGAAGACGCACTGCAACTTTATGGCTTTTTTGATAAAGAGGAACGAGCGCTCTTTAGAGCGTTAATCAAAGTGAATGGAGTGGGGCCTAAAATGGCTATTACCATCCTTTCAAGTATTGCTCCTGAAGAATTCATTCAATGTATTCAACAACAAAACACTATGGTTTTAACGAAATTACCAGGAATTGGTAAAAAAACGGCTGAGCGGTTGGTTGTAGAGATGAAGGATACTTTATTACACTTGTCACAAAGCGTAAAACCACAAAGTACATTTTCAGCCAACGCACGAGAGCAGGACGAAGCGATTAAAGCATTACAATCGTTAGGGTATAAAGAGCAGGAAGCCGTTAAAGTGGTGAATAAAATTGATGATGGGAGCAAAACCTGTGAGCAATTAATTCGCCAGGCATTACAGATACTCGCCTAGGCATCCCGTGAACAGGTATTGACTGCTGGTTACAAAGGAAAAAATACTTTCACAATCAGTCCAGTCCCTTCACGAGGGGACTCTAATTGGACGCGGGCTTTGTGTAACGTTGAGATTTGTTGAACGATCGCAAGACCTAAGCCACTCCCTGGGCTCTTATTTCCTAGGACTCGGTAGAACCGCTCAAAGACGCGTTCTTGTAACTCTTTGGGAATACCAGGGCCATTATCGCGTACCTCAAATAGGACTTCATTACGATGAACATATACTTTAACTGCTACTTCACCATATTCTTTACAATAGCGAATAGCATTATCCACTAAATTTCTAATCAAAATACTAATAGCCGTGGGGTTTCCAATAAAATTAGGGGTTTTTTCATCCGGATCAAACGTCAGTTCGATGTGTTTTTCTATTGCCGCAGGGGCTAGCATGGCTAATACTTCTCGGGTGATTTTAGGTAAATTAACCTCTTCAAGATCCGTGATGGTTGTCGCTTCGGGGACAAGGCGGCTCATGGTTAATAACTGTTGTACGATATGAGTACTACGATTTACGCTGGCAATAAGCTTCTGTAGAGCGAGATTTTTTTCTTCTACGTCATTCGTATTTAAAGCGACTTGTGCTTGGGTTTTGAGTGCGGCAAGAGGGGTGCGTAATTCATGAGCTGCATCGGCTGCGAAACGTTTTTCTCGCTCAAAACCTTCTTTTAAGCGAAAGAATAATTTATTTAATTCGTCAATTAAAGGCTTAATCTCTTCCGGTACTTCTTTGATATCAACCGCTTCTAAATGACTAGGTTCTCTATTGGCTACTTCTTGCGCGATACGGTTTAAACTATCCAAACCGCGGCCAATAATAATCCAAATGAGTAAGCCAGATAGTGGGAAGGTGAGCAACATGATGTATAGATCATCTTGAGCAATTTGGTGGCCTAATTCGTTACGTGTATCATAGCGTTCGGCCATTACCGTACGAATACCGGCTTTCATATTATAAGTCGTAAATACTCGCCACTTTTGGCCATCAATGATTTTGTCACTAAAACCATCTGTTTCTGCGGTGAGGGGAATTTTAGGAGCGTTGGATGAATGTAGTAATAATCGGCCGCCATCGGTCCACACTTGGAAGTTAAATTTATCTAAATAATAATCGGGTGGTTCTTCATTGGGCTCGGACTGTTGGTAATAGCTTGCTACCTTTTTGGGAATGGTTTCAAGGGTATCTTGGATTTTAATCAAAGGGCGTTGATGTAGATCATCACCCAATAATGCTTGATAAGACAAAGCGGACATAGCCATTAGCGTGTCTAAGTGCTCTTGGATGTCTTTTTGATCAAGGTAATAATTACCGATAGCGGTTAGCGTTGTTGTAATGGTGATGGCTAACAACAGGTTAATTAATAAAAATTTGCGGATAGAGGATTTCACGATCCTTGAGTCGTCTCATTTTTTTCTGCCATATACCCAACTCCTCGAATGGTACGGATAAAATTGGCATTAAGTTTTTTACGTAAATTGTGAATGTGTACTTCTAACGCATTAGAATCAACATCCTCATCCCAGCCATAAATGCTCTGCATTAACTGCTCACGAGACAATACATGGCCGCTGTTTTCGAGTAACTTTTGCAATAAGGCAAATTCACGGCGGGGGACATTAATTAACACATCATCTACCATCACGGAATGTGCCGCAGGATCCAATGTAACATTGCGGTATTGCAACACCGTGTCAGCACGGCCTTGCGAGCGTCGGATAAGCGCTCGAATTCGTGCACTTAATTCATTTAAATCAAAAGGTTTAATAATGTAATCGTCAGCACCACTATCTAAGCCTTTGATCCGGCTTTCTACGGCTTCTCTGGCGGTCAGGATAATAACGGGTGTTGCGTTACCATCTTGGCGAATAGATTGTAAAAGGGCAATCCCTGAAAGCTTGGGTAAGCCTAGATCCAAAATAATTAATTCAAATGATTCCGAGCGAAGGGCTGCTCGTGCAGCTTCACCATCTTTTAACCAGTCAACGACATAACCAAATTGGGTTAGTCCCGTTTTAACGGCATCGCCAAGTAATTCATCATCTTCAACCAATAGCAATCGCATGGCTGCTCCTTATAGCGCTAGGGTATTATTAGCGCGAATTCCCCGATGGTTGTTTCACTAAGTCTTTTTCTATAATGTGCCTAGTTAAATAAATAGATTGTAAGAAAACAAAAAGCAAAGTAAAACCTGCACCACCAAATAATTTAAAATTAACCCAAAAATCGGTGTCATAAGTGTAGGCTACGTAAAGATTTAAAGCGCCCATCAGTACAAAAAATAGTGCCCAGGCTATGTTTAATCGGTTCCATATGGCAGGTGGTAAGCTGATATTTCCATCCATCATTTTTTGGATAAGTGGTTTTTTACCCATAAAGGATGAACCTAAGAAAACAATAGCAGATAACCAGTAAATGCCAGTTGGCTTCCACTTAATAAACCAGGGGTTATGAAAAAATAAGGTAGCTCCCCCAAGAATCAGGATAAGTCCCATACTTATTAAGTGCATTTTTTCATACGTCTGATTTTTAAAGCGATGAAATAAAACTTGCCCTAGGGAAGCAATCATAGCAACAGCAGTAGCTGCATAAATGCCAAATAGCTTATAGCAAATGAAAAAAAGAAGGATGGGGAAAAAATCAAATAGTAGTTTCATTGGTTTAAAATTAAATTTTACAATGAGTTAAGTATAACACATGATTGTAGGGTCTGTTGATATTTGGGAGCACGAGCCAAAAATCAAGCTAGTTTAGCGCCCATTTCAGCTTGAGTGAGCCGAATAAGCAGACCTCATTAAATATCTAGAAGGTTGTAGGTTGGGCCCTGAGATATCGTCACTTTTTAAACTGTAGCCTGGTTGCTTTTTAAACTGTAGCCTGGTTGCTTGCAACCAGGAAAGCAGCCATAACGTGCATTAATACTTAAAATCCCTGGTTGCTTTTTAAACTGTAGCCTGGTTGCTTGCAACCAGGAAAGCAGCCATAACGTGCATCAATACTTAAAATCCCTGGTTGCAAGCAACCAGGCTACATGGTTTAACAAGTTGTAAGCAACCAGGCACATGGTTTAACAAATTTGAGCTGAAATTTCTGTAAATTAGCTTGGTTTTTGGCGAGTCGCCAATGGTCAATAGACCCTAATGGGGCTATCCAACAATAATCTTCTGTCCAGGCTTCAGTCGATTTTTACTTATCTGAGGGTTTAATCGCAATAAATTAGTACTGCTGGTATTATAACGCTTAGCAATCGCACTTAAAGAGTCCCCTGATTTTACAATATAAGCGCCCATCGGCCGATTCTTCTTCCAAATAATAAGCTGCTGTCCGGGACGCAATGCTTTCGCTGCACCTAAATGATTCCAGGTTGTTATATCCTGCGTCGTGACCCCGTATTTCCGCTCTAAATGTTGATAAGTTTCATTTCTTTGTACGATATGAATGACTTTATACTGCTTTGCCGCAATAAAATGCTTAGCTTTGCTACTAGATTGTGTTTCTTTTTTAAGTGGAGCAGCGGGTGCATTTTTAGTGCTGGGGATGAGAACATACTGGCCTTTTTTAACAGAATTAGTTTTAAGCTGATTTAATTCTTTAATTAAATTGACAGTTGTATGGTACTTTTGTGCAATGAGCACAAGATTATCACCAGCGCTAACTTGATGACGAGTGAGGCTTACCCGTTGATCTTCAGGAACCAAAGCTAGATTACGGCTAAAGCTTTCAACTTTATCCGCAGGAATTAATAACTTATACGGTCTATAAGGGGCTGTGGCCCAACGATTGAAGCCGGGGTTTAATTTAATAAGATCCTTATAAGAGATACCCGCAAGCTTTGCGGCATGATTTAAGTCAATTTGGCTGCCTATATTCACTTCTTCAAAATAAGGTGTATGAGGGATATCAGGTAGCTGTATGTGGTAACGAGCTGGATTTTGGATAATTTCAGCGAATGCTAGTAATCGCGGGATATAATTTTTTGTTTCTTGGGGCACACTTAAAGCCCAAAAGCTGGCTTTTTTATTACGCAATCCGCTGTTTTTAATAATTCTCCCAATGGTACCTTCGCCCGAATCATAAGCAGCAAATGCTAAGAGCCAATCGCCATTAAAAAAATGATGCAAGTAGGATAAATAATTTAATGCAGCATCGGTGGAGGGGCCTATGCTGCGGCGAGCGTCATACCACCAATCTTGTTTAAGCCCAAGATCAGTTCCAGTCCCAGGCATAAGCTGCCAAAGACCAGCAGCTCCTACACCAGAATAGGCAAAAGGATCGTAAGCACTCTCTATCATGGGAATAAGAGCAATTTCGCCAGGTAATCGGCGTTTTTTAATCTCGGTAACTATATGATAAATATAAGGTTCCGATTGGGCGAGTTTTTCGATATAGCTGGGATGCGCAACGAGCCAACGAATTTGATGTTGTACTTCTGGTCTGGTTATTTCATGATTTAATACAAATTCTTTACGTAATTCGTCCCAAACTGTAGAAGTAGAGTGGGCTGCAGCAGGCAAAAAGATGGCACTAGTAAGGCACAATAGGCCGCATATTAGCAGTGATTTAAATTTCAAAATAGAAACCTGATTCAATCATGGACCGACAAGTCTACTAAAAAAATGGTAATCGATAAAGTCTTTTAGGCTTATTTTTGATGCAAATGGATTTTTTTTAACCTTTTTGAGTGTTTCACAAAGTCTAGATGAGGGGCTAACTAAAATTATTTTTTTTCTCACGTAATAATTGGAAGACAGCGAGCGAATCCAAAACATCGACACCATATGTGCTCGCATAAGCTTGTACCTCTGGAATATGAGTGCGCATAAAAGGATTAACGGTTCTCTCTAATGCAATAGTTGATGGTAAGGAGCAATGGGGGATATCGCTTGATAAGCGTTTAAAATAGGATTGAATCGCGGGGTTATTAGGCTCTACCGTTAGGGCAAATTTTAAATTTTGTAAAGTATATTCATGGCCACAATAGACGTTTGTGTCTTGAGGTAAACGGCTTAACAGCATAATAGAATGATGTAATTGCTCAATGGTCCCATCAAATACCCGGCCACAACCGGCTGAAAACAAGGTATCGCCACAAAATAACCATCTATGTTTCGATTCTTGATAGCAAACATGCGAACTAGTGTGTCCGGGCGTGCTTAAAACATTAAACTCAAATGAATCCATTTGGATAACATCGCCACCGCGGGCAACCTCACTAATTAAAGGGAGTCTAGTATCCTGAGGACCGATAATTTTAACTTGAGGATAAACCTTTAGTAATTCAGCGACTCCTCCTGCATGATCGGCGTGGTGATGTGTAATTAAAATATGGGTAAGCATAAGATGGTGATCTTTTGCATAATGAAGCACCGGTTGAGCCGTCCCTGGATCAACACAGGCCAATGTGGATTGCTGTTCATTAACGAGTAACCAAATATAATTATCATTAAACGCAGGTAGCGCTATGACAGCCATGTCGCTCTCCTTAACTTGCTATAAAATAAGAGGATTGCTTAGGGTTAAATAATTTACATAGTTTGTCTAATGCTATGCTGAGCGCCTCTTTAAGTATATAGGGTGGGTTAATAATCCAAAGACCACAACCCGTCATACCTAGCTCATCCTTGCCAGTATCAAATTCCACCTGCAAATGATCGCTGGATTTAATTTGGGTTAAACCTTTAATTAATTGTGCATGGAAATTTTGATCCAGGAGTGGGTACCAAACGCAGTAGACTCCACTTGGGAATTTAAGATAGGCCTTGTGCAATAGTTTTGGTATTTCTTTATAATCCGTTTTAATTTCATAAGAAGGATCAATGAATATCAGTCCTCGTTTTTCCGGAGGAGGAAGCATCGCTTGTAGACTGCTAAGACCATCGCTTTGGCTGAAAAAGACTCGCATACCCTGGTGAGGTAGTTTTTTTAGATGGCTAAATTCATGCGGATGCAGCTCACATAAAAATAAACGGTCTTGAGGGCGCAATAAATGGATAGCGAAAGAGGGCGAGCCTGGATAGTATCGCAGCATATCTTTTTCATTAAATTGCATAATGGCGCGCAGATAAGAAGAGAATACTTGAGGCAGCTCTTGATGATGTTTAAACAGCAATCCAATCCCTTCTTGTGCCTCGCCCGTTTTTAATGCTTGCTTATCTTGTAAGTCATATCGACCTTTCCCAGCATGGGTTTCTAAATAAAATAGAGGCTTATCTTTAAGCGTCATATAGTTGATAATTTGCGTCAAAGCTAGGTGTTTAACGACGTCGGCAAAATTACCGGCGTGATACCCGTGTTGGTAACTTAACATAAGAGAAATAGATAGAATAAAAGATGGCTTAGAGTATAGAGTGGTTAACTGGAAGTAGCAAAAAAATAAGTGACACCCCAGCACTTGTGATTTTTTATAATATTTGTCTATACTTTGCTTGAAAGGTACAAAAAATGGAGATAGTTATGAGCTTGCATAAAGACTATGATGATAGCCAGTCTTTCTCTGATTTCAAGATTGAAGAAGATATTGACGGGGTTGAACGCATAGAAGATCTCGATCATAAAAAGCAGGTAAGACGAATGCTTGAAGAACGTCTTGAGCGTAAGCGTCTTAAAGAAGAATTGGACGATGAATTAGAGGGTGATTTTGATTGGAAAGATTTTGAGGATTAAACCCTAATCCCTGCCGCAACTAATGTATTTTGTAATAACGTGGCAACCGTCATCGGACCAATACCTCCTGGTACAGGTGTTATCCATTTGACATGATTTTTTGCTTCTTCAAAGTCAATGTCTCCATGAATTGTACCGTCCTGACGTCGATGAATCCCTACATCAATAATAATCTGATTTTTATTTAACCATCCCGGTTTTACCACATTATATTTACCAGCAGCAACAATCAAAAGTTGGGCATTACGAACATGGTGCTCTAAATACTCAGTGGCTGAATGACAGATAGTGACAGTTGCTTTGGCTAGTAGTAGCTCAAGCGCCATAGGACGGCCGACAATATTAGACGCGCCAATAACCACTGCATTCATGCCTTGCACATTGAGCTGATAATAGTTAAGAAGTTGCATGATACCGTGGGGAGTGCATGGTCTTAATAAAGGATGGCCTTGTGCAAGTCGTCCCAGGTTGTAAGGGTGAAAACCATCAACATCTTTTTGGGGTGAAATACGTTCAATAATTGTAGAAGTATCAATATGAGAAGGTAAGGGAAGCTGTACTAATATGCCGTCTACCGTATCATCGGCATTGAGGTTATCAATCAAAGCTAGCAGTTCTTCCTCACTCGTCTGGCTTTTAAGATCATAAGCATACGAATTAAATCCTGCCTCTAAACAAATATTACGTTTATTTTTTACATAAATGGAGGAAGCTTCATCGGCACCTAATAAAATAACGGCCAATCCTGGAACCCGACGCCCTTCAGCAATGCGTGTTTGTACAATTTGTTGAATCGTTTTTTTGATTTCTTTAGCAACAAATTTACCATCAAGAATGGCTGCGGTCATAATACGGTTCCAAATTATAAAATCAATAATCATCCTAAATTCGGTAGTTCAATCTACTCTGAGCTGCTGTACCGAATCTCCGTCGAATTAACAATTCTTGCGAGAATTCAACGGCCAAATCAAAGATTATACTTGATTCAACCAAAAGCTATAAACGTTTATGAAAAATTTTGCTGTACCATTCAATTATCTAGGCAACCCATATCAATTGATTGAAAAAAATTATATAATCTGCTTTTTTTAAATCCACATCTTGAATAAAGATGCATCATCTAATCCTGAGCTTAGAGAGCAATTAAGGCGATTGCAGTTCCCCACAGCGACTGATCCCCGTTGCAAAAAAAATTTAGTGCTACCTAGTTCCTATTTTAAAAAAGATACGATAATATCACCCGCTTAAGGAAATCCAACTCATCGCGCTTAAGGAGAAGCAAGTGCTTTCTTTGCCTAAGTTTTTGCATCGTTCGGTACTAACTATTGATATTAGTCCTGATGTCCTCACCATTCTTTCCCTGTCAACTATTAATAAAAAATACTGTATAGAGGCATACGGCCGTGCAATTTTGCCGCCAGAGAGCATCAAAGGACATCTTATCAAGGATATTGAGGCTATCGCTTATCAAATAAAACACTTAATCACACAAACGAAACAGTATTTCAAATACGCAGTGCTAGCCATTCCCGAAGCGGCTACGATTAGTAAAATTATTCAAATTAATAGCAATGTAAGTGAACAAGCATTAGAAGAAGCGGTCCTTCACGAGATTAAAAATTATATTCCTTACCCTATCCATGAAATTAATATTGATTTTCACTTGCTAGGGGGCTCTTTAAAGCAGGCGGCGATGTTGGATGTATTAGTGGTTGCATCAAAAACGGAATATATTGAAAACCGACTTGCTATTGCTAAGCGTGCTGGCTTAAGTGTAAAGGCTATTGATGTAGAGTCTTATGCTATCGAAAGGGCAATTGGCTTATTGATGCCCCCAATCAACCCTATAAAAAATATTGCTTTTTGTGAGCTTGATGCAAAGCGTATGCAATTCGCTATTTTAGAAAACATGAGCATTGTTTTTTCTCGCCGCGAAGGGTTTTATTTTAACCCAGAGGAGCCTTTGACGTATGAAAATTGGGCTGTGGAACAAATTCAGCATGCGTTGCAATTTTTCTTTTCTAATCATGCGACCATGATTGAGCAGCTTGTTTTAAGCGGAGATGTTACTAACTTATCAGGCATGGCTCAACGATTAGAGGAGCAATTAGTTATCCCGATAAGCATTGTAAATCCGTTGGGAGCTCTCTCATTGGGGAGGCATGTGGATCCTCATACTATGAAAGATCATTCTCTGCCGATAACGGCGCTAGGCTTAGCCCTAAGGCAGGTTTAAATGGCTTATGAGGTGAGAGACGTCAACCTGTTACCTTGGCGACAGTTAAAGCGCGAGCGCGCTAAAAAGCAATTTATTTTTTATCTTTTGGGTGGAATAAGCATGGCTTTAATGGGTAACTATATTGCGCATTCGTACGCTAATTATCTGGTCGACGCACAGCTCAGTCGGGCTTTGCAATTAAAAAATGAAATTATGCAATTGAATATGAAAATGAAGCAAATAAACGAAATGAAGGAGTCGCGGCGGATTTGGTTAGCAAAGATTTTAATTATTAATAACTTAGAAACCATACGACCTTTAACCATCCATCTTTTTGATGAAGTAGCCAAAAATATACCGAAAAACATTTATTTAGATCAAATGAAGCGCTTCCAAGATAAAGTAACGTTATCCGGTTATGCCAAATCGAATACAACGATTGCTTTATTTATAGAGAGAATCCTCAAAAGTAAATGGCTTAAAGAGCCAAGGTTAACGGCGATTAAAAAAAATGCGATGGAATTAGCAGACAAAAATAAATTCGAATTAAATTTTATTTTAAAATCTTAAATGATGATGACATTTGACAAATGGACAATGGATGATTTTGGACAATGGCCGTTGGTAATGAAGCTAGCGATTATTAGCCTTTTGTCTTTTTTATGTTTTGGTATGACTTATGTAGGATTTGTTCAGGCAACCTTTGAGCGCTATGAATCTTTAAAAAGGCAGGAGGCCCAATTAAAAAACACGTTTGAGCTTAAGCAATCTCGCACTGCTAATTTAGAAGCTTATCGTAAGCAAATGGTGGTTATAAGTAATCAACTAAAGAGAGCATTACAACAATTGCCCACAAAAAACGAGATGCCAAGTTTATTAGAAGAGATTTCTAAAACAGGTATCGCTTGTGGACTTACATTTGAGCTATTTTCTCCATTACCCGAAGTGGAACATGATTTTTATATTGAATTGCCTATTAAACTGGTAGTCAATGGCACTTACGAACAATTCGCCGTATTTTTAAGCCGAATGGCGGCTATGGAAAGGTTGGTGACGTTTCATGATTTTGTAATTAAAGAGGCAGACGTATCAAAAGCCCCAGGAAAATTAATAATGGAAATAACCGCTAAAATTTATAGACATAACATCCAATGAAGCAATATTTTATTATATACAGCCTATTAAGTGTTTTATCGTGTTGTTTAATCGGATGCGATGTATCAAAAAAAGATGAATTAAAAAACTATATTGCTAATGTTAAATTAAGAGAGGGGCAGGTAATTGATGCATTACCGCCGTTTAAATCAGTCGAGCCGTTTACTTATCCTGAAAAAGGCGGGCAGCGAAATCCATTTGAGGCATTGAATAAAGAGTCCTATATTAAAGCTCATAAATCTTCTACGGCACAGCTTTTTAAGGAAAAGAGAATCTCACTAAATTTCCAAGATATTCCTATTCGAACGGCTTTAAAATTATTAGCAGATTTTACCAAAATAAATATGGTAGTGAGTGACGCGGTATCGGGCAATATTACGCTGCATCTTAATAATGTTCCTTGGCAGCAAGCTTTAAATATTGTTCTTACGATGCAAAATCTTGATAAGCGTCGGATAGGGAATGTGATATTGATTGATAAAACATCAGCATTTGCTGCGCAACAGAAACAATTATTGGAAGAAGAGAAGACAGCACAAGCTGCGGCTCCTTTGTATTCCGAGTTATTACAGCTTAATTATGCAAAGGCAAAGGATATTGCTGCGATGTTAAAAGATAAAAGTAATTCATTATTATCGGAGCATGGCGCTTTAAATATAGACGAGCGGACGAATAGCATTTGGATAAAAGAAACGGCAAAACAACTAATGCAAATTAAAAAATTAATGAAAAAACTCGATATCCCGGTGCAGCAAGTCTTAATCGAAGCTCGAATCGTTGATATGACGAAGCGATGTGAAGATGATTTAGGGATACAATTTGGTGTTTCAAAATCCGCAAATATTAGTGGTACACTATCGGGCGCTAATCAGCTAGCACAAGGTATGGCTGCAAATGTATTGCCATTAGCTGAGCGCTTAAATTTAGATTTGGCGGCATTACCAACAGCAGGAACGCCTGCTTCTATTGGGATTGCTTTGGCAAAACTAGGCGGCGGTGTTTTACTTGATTTAGAATTATCGGCATTGGAAAGTGAAGGACAAGCTGAAATTATTGCGAGTCCGCGTTTAATGACTACCAATCAGCAGCCTGCAGTGATTGAAGCAGGACAAGATATTCCTTATCAACAAGCTACTGCAAGCGGTGCTACGGCTGTTGCTTTTAAAAAAGCAGTGCTTAGCTTAAAGGTGACACCGCAAATTACACCGGATGGCAAGCTATTGATGGATTTATTAATTACTCAAGATGCAGACTCCGGCGAGCGTGTGCAGGGGGTACCTATTTTGCTAACAAAGGCTATCCGCACGCATGTGTTAGTGAATAATGCCCAAACGATAGTGTTAGGTGGTATTTATAAGCAAGAAAAAAATAATACAATAACGCGAGTGCCGTTTTTAGGACGTTTACCTGTAGTAGGTCATTTATTTAGTAAAATTCAGAGTAAAAATGATAATGAGGAGTTGCTCATTTTCATTACTCCTAGGATAATAACCACCTCGCCCATTTCGGTAGTGGAGAAAAGACGGCAAGATGCTGTTAATCATCTAGAATTAAAAGAATTTAAATAATTATTTTTGGTGGTTAAGAAGCTGTTTGGTTAATTTGATTTTTGTTCCAATATAATGAGGTATGCAATTAATGAGTATCGTTAAAGTACGTAATATATTTCTAATAGGGCCCATGGGGGCTGGAAAGAGCACTATAGGCCGTACTTTGGCAAAGGAACTCAAATTAGAGTTTTATGATTCAGACGAGGTTATTGAAGAGCGTTCAGGCGCTGATATTGCTTGGATATTTGATGTTGAAGGGGAGGAAGGTTTTCGTCGTCGTGAGCAAAAAATTATCGATGAGTTAACGCAAAAAACCAATATTGTTTTGGCGACAGGGGGAGGGGCTGTAATGACGCCTGAAAATCGTAATGCGTTGGCAGCACGCGGGACCGTAATTTATTTAAAAACATCTTTACAGCAACAATTTGAGCGAACGAAGCGCGATACTAAGCGCCCTTTATTAAATACCGATAATTTGGAAAACCGGCTTGAAGTATTACGCGATGAGCGTGAGCCTTTTTATGAAGAGATGGCTGATGTAAGCTTTGAGACGGATAAATTAACGGTAAAAGCAGTCGCTAACAATATTATTAAATACATCTATGGCGAAGCCTAATATTTATCATCAAGTTGATGTCACATGTATTTCTTTAAAATACCCGGTTTATATCGGGCAGCATTTTTTACTATCGTCTGCCAAATCCTTACACGCTTTATTAATACCCCATGTTAAAGGCTCGCAAGTCCTTGTCGTTACCAATGAAACGATAGCTCCCTTATATCTTGCAACGCTTAAAGAAGCCTTCATTGATCTACAATGCGACACAGTCATCCTCCCTGATGGGGAGATGCATAAAAATCAGCAAAATTTAGATAAAATTTATGATGCATTAATGAAACACCATCATCATCGTGATACCACATTAATCGCTTTGGGTGGGGGTGTTATTGGTGATATGACGGGTTTTGCAGCATCTACCTATCAGCGCGGCGTTGCATTTATTCAAATTCCAACGACATTATTAGCACAAGTCGATGCTTCTATTGGTGGTAAAACAGCCATTAATCACCCCTTGGGCAAAAATATGATCGGTAGTTTTTATCAGCCAGAAGCGGTTCTTATTGATCTGGATACCCTTACTACCTTACCCGAAAGAGAATTTCGTGCAGGATTTGCAGAAGTTATTAAATATGCTTTTCTAGAAGGCGGCGAATTTTTTCAAGCGGTTCGCCAGGCTATAGCAAGCGATTGCTTATCAATCAAAACATCGCAATTAGCAGATCTTGTTGCTCATTGTTGCCGCATTAAAGCCGCTATCGTAGAAAAAGATGAAAAAGAGACCGGGGTGCGCGCATTACTAAATCTTGGACATACATTCGCCCATGCTCTAGAGGCATATACCCAGTATCAACGTTGGCTGCATGGAGAAGCCGTTGCTATCGGCCTTTACTGTGCCGCTTCACTATCTTATCAATTGGGTTATTTAAATAAATCTGATTTAGCTCTTGCTGAAGCGATGATTTGTGGCGCAAAATTACCCCATCGTATTCCTGAGGACATTAATTTAAGTAAGCTACAGACCCTCATGTTGAGCGACAAAAAAATAAAAAATCAAACATTACATTTTGTTTTGATGAAAGGATTCGGTGATTGTTATCTAGATTCTACCGTGACAGAAAAAGATTTAAATCATCTTTTAATGAGTGCAACTGAAGGAGGACATGGTGAGTGATGATAATATAAGGATTGCACCCATATCCGCGGTATCTAATACCATCATTAAGCCTGTCTCTTGGATGCATCTTGTTGAATTTATAGAGCGTCTTATTCTGGATAAAAAAAGCTTAATTTCTTTAGTTGGGCAGCCTCATAGTGGGAAAACCACCTTTATTGAGTTATTACAAAAAGAGCTTTCTTCATTAATTAGCGTTTATAAGATAACAGCACAAGCCAATTGTAACCCAGCGGTGTTTAAACAAGAGCTCAAGACTTTATTAAACTCGCGAGAGAATCAAAAAGCGCATCATACGCTTTTAGTCATTGATGATGCCCATTATTTGCCTAAAGAATTGATTGAAGACATTCTCAATGAGCTTGATGAGCTCGGTGAGAATGCTTATTTTCATATTTGCTTAGTGGTTTCATCGTTATTGACAATGGATTTGCACGAGCTTATTCAAGAAAAATATCCCGATATGTTGCATAGTATAGAGCTTGGGGCATTAAATGAAGACGAAACAGAAAAGTATGTGGAGCAAAAGGGAGCTATTCCCAAGCGAATTTTAGCCGAGCGCATCAAGCTATTTTATGAATTGACGGAAGGGCATATAGAAAATATTAACCGACATATGTCAGATTTCTTCAGCTATCGGGCTAGGGGCTCCTCATCCATTGTTAAAGTGTTGCAATATATGGGTAGTGCTATTGCTATCTTCATCGCTGCTATTGGAGTTGTTTATCTTTGGTTATCCAAAGATTTTCAATCGGCTCCTGTCCATGTATTAAGCTTAGAATCACCTACACAAAATAATCTTTCACAGGTGCAAATAGAGCCCGCTCTCGAAAGTGAAATTCCTTCCTATACAGTAGCAGCAACGCGACAATTCTTAGAGGTTGCATCGATTCGTCGAGTTGATTTGGATAGGGAAGATGAAGAGGATAAACTCGACGAGTCTTTAGTGGTTACAGACAAAGTTGTTGTTGCTCCTAAAATCTTGCCTCATAAAATTGATGCAAGCAAAAAAGAAGCAGCAGCACCTCTTATCCAAGAAACGACTAAAAATGTAAGCGAAGCTACATTTAAGCCGTCGATAGCCCCGCAAAAAATTGAAAAAGAGCATTATACGATTCAAATTCTGGCTAGCCATAATAAAACGGAGCTGCAACGTTTTGCAGCACTTTATCATTTAAATGAAAAAACTAAGATTTGTCTTATCCAGCACCAAGGGGCCTCTTGGTATGCGCTTACCTTCGGAGAATATAGAGATAGGGCAACAGCCAAACAGGCCGTGAATCAACTGCCCGAAGCGCTTGCTCAATTTAAACCATGGGTTCGTTCACTGGCTGATTTAAAGAGAGCTTTGTAGGCGAATATTTTTTATACCATCGCCTATACCCTAAGATAGCTAACCCCGTATAAATAATCATGAGTCCTGTATGGAAGGGAAGTTCTTTGGTTAAATACATAAAAGCGTATATGACATCCACTAAAAACCAAAGCACCCATGTGGCAATGACTTTGTAGCACATTAACCATTGGGCAGCGAGACTTAACGAGGTTGTTAGCGCATCTAATTGTGCTACGGTTGAGTTAGAAAATGAAACCAAAAGGGAGTAAATCAAGGAGTAGAGTAAGCCGATTCCTAAAGTTAAATAAGCCCATTGTCTTAAGGATAAGTGCTTTAAGATATTAATTTTTTGGTGTTTTAACGAAGCCCAGCGATACCATCCATAACCAATACTTAAAAAATAAAAGCCCTCTAAAAACATATCCGCATAAATACCCTTTTGCCAATAAAGCCATCCATTAACACAAGTGGCAATTAGCCCTATAGGCCAAGCTTTTACATCAACACGAATATAATAATAGGTAGAAAGTAACGATAAAACCGTACCAAGCACATCATAAAACAAAAAAGCTCTCCTTTATTCCTTTAGTTTCCACTCCCCGAGGGAGCCCCAAAAAATTTTCCATCGGAGAGAGGACTGAGGTAAGACAGATTTAAAAAACATCCATTTTACCCGATCCCTCCTCCCTAGGAAACCTGTCATATTTCTGCTAGTCTTTTATACATAAGAAATAGCATTATTTTCAAGGAGCGCAAAATGTATAAGAAAGTGTTATTTGCAACAGATTTTGATGATGTCGGTATTAGTGCTGCTCACAAAGCAAAGAAAATTTCCGATGAAAATCATGCAGAATTAATCCTAGTCCATGTTGTAGAGCCTATTCCAGCTTACGCTTACCCGGGGTTTGCCGGTTTTGCTGAAGTTGAAGTGTCTATTCGCGAGCAAGCAGAAAAAGAGTTAAATGCGCTTGCCGATCGATTAGGTGTGGATGCTAAGCATCGGTTACTAGAGTTTGGTTCCACTAAAAATGAAGTATTGCGGATAGCTCAAGAGCACAAAGTCGATTTAATCGTCACAGGCAGCCACGGCAAACACGGTCTTGCTTTACTCCTCGGCTCCACAGCAAATGCCATTTTACATGGTGCGGAGTGTGATGTTTTAATCGTACGCTCCACAGGAGCTTAAATGGTTCGGTCAAATGACCTGAGTTATCGTCCCTTTTTAAGCGGCATCAATACTTAAAATCCCCGGTTGCAAGCAACCAGGCTACTGCTTAATTAAAAAGGGATGCTAACTCAGGCCACGCGCCGCAACTATTCGTGTTAAGCTGTTGTTTTGATCGATAATCACACAGAAAAGCCATTTTTGCGAATTAAAATAAATTTGCATTTCTCACTAAAGATCTGTCGATTTTTATCCAAATTTGGGTTAAAGTTCTCAACAAAAAAAGTACGAGGGTGGTGCTGATGTTTAGAAAACTTAGGGGAGTATTTTCCAACGATTTATCAATCGACTTGGGAACTGCAAATACGCTTATCTATGTCAGAGATAAAGGTATTGTATTAAACGAGCCTTCTGTAGTGGCTCTTCGCAATGAATCAGGTCAGAAGAGAGTGGCTGCTGTAGGTGTTGAAGCAAAGCGCATGTTAGGCCGGACCCCCGGTAACATCAGTGCTATAAGGCCGATGAAAGATGGTGTAATCGCCGATTTTTTTGTCACCGAAAAAATGCTGCAACATTTTATACATAAGGTTCATGAAAACCGTTTCTTACGGCCAAGTCCTCGTGTATTAGTGTGTGTGCCTTGCGGTTCTACACAAGTGGAGCGTCGTGCGATTCGTGAGTCAGCGATGGGTGCTGGAGCACGCGAAGTGTTTCTCATTGAGGAGCCGATGGCTGCTGCACTAGGCTCAGGTATGCCGGTTGAAGAAGCAAGCGGTTCCATGGTTGTGGATATCGGCGGCGGCACGACAGAAGTTGCCATTATTTCTTTAAGCGGTATTGTTTATCATCAATCCGTTCGTATTGGCGGAGATAAATTTGATGACGCGATTGTGTCTTATGTGCGCCGTAATTATGGTACGTTGATTGGTGAGACAACCGCAGAGCGTATCAAGCATGAAATTGGTTCTGCTTTCCCAAGTAGAGATCTTTTTGAAATCGAGGTTCGCGGTAGAAATTTAGCTGAAGGGGTGCCCCGTAGCTTTACATTAACAAGTGCTGAAATTTTAGAGGCATTGCAAGAGCCTTTGTCAGGTATTGTTGGTGCAGTAAGAGCAGCACTTGAATTGGCTCCACCTGAGTTGGCTGCTGATATTGCAGAGCGAGGCATGGTCTTAACCGGTGGGGGGGCATTATTGAAAAATATGGATACCTTACTCATGGAAGAGACAGGTCTTCCTGTTTTGGTAGCAGAAGATCCCCTGACGTGTGTTGCACGTGGCGGTGGTAAGGCATTAGAAACAATGGATTTACGCGGTGGTGATTTCCTCTCAACCGAATAATTACGAAAGTACGCTTTTTGCTAAGGGTAGACATTCTGCTTTAGGATTCACCCTAGCAATCTTGCTTTCGCTAGCGTTCATGGTCGCTGACTATCATTACCATTATTTAGGGTATGTGCGCAGCGGTTTTTCTTTATTAGTTTCGCCCTTGCAATTGATGGTGGATTATCCCGTTCGTATTAAAGGATGGGTGACCTCCCTCGTTAGCACCAAAAAAGCCTTAATCAATGAAAATATGCAGTTGCGTTATCAGCAAACGGTCTTAGAAGCCCAATTGCAGCAATTACTCGTCATCAGCAACGAAAATTCACAGCTTAAAGCTTTACTCTCTGCCTCCTCATCGGCAAACATGGATGCGACAGCGGCTCAAATTCTTGCGGTGGATACCACTAATTCAAGGCAGTTACTGGTCCTTAATAAAGGTAGTCGTGACGGTATTACTACGGGATTGCCCATTTTGGATGCAAAAGGGGTGATGGGCCAAATCATCGATGTGGGGGCAATGACGAGTACGGTTTTGTTAATTTCAGACTCCAAATCAGCAGTGCCGGTCAGGAATGACCGTACGGGCGAGCGGGCTATTTTGGTTGGTACGAATAATATCAGCGAATTATCGCTCATTAATTTACCTAAAACGTCCTCGATTAAAAAAGGCGATATTTTAGTTACCTCAGGGCTTGGGCGGCGTTATCCTGAGGGTTACCCCGTTGGGCAAGTGGAAGAAGTTAAAAATATTCCTGGGGATGAATTTATCAAAGTTATTGTCAGTCCTATAGCGATGCTGAATCGCAGTCGTCTTGTGTTGGTGGTATGGCCGGAAAAAGAGCATGAGCTCTTGACCCAAGAAATTGCTGCACGGCTAAGTGTTTTGGATGATAATGCATGATGAACTTAAATCTTAAATTGATCCTCGCTTTTTTTATAGCGTTTATCTTAACTATCATTCCGTTGCCATTAGCCATAGCGGGAATTCGACCGCCGTGGATATTATTGGTCGTTTTGTATGTGCAATTTTTTTTCCCGCGCTATTTTAGCATTACCTTATTATTGTTTATCGGACTTTGTTTGGATGTTTTATTAGCTACAGTGATCGGTGAGCATGCGTTTGCATTGCTAATGACTACATGGATAGCGAGTGGAAAAGTGCGTCGTTTTGGTTTTTTTTCTAGTATTCAACAAATGCTCCTGGTAGCGGTATTTTGTTTGGTGTATCAACTAATCATTTATTTAATTGATGCATTTTTAGGTTACAATAATAGGCCTTGGATGGTTATAGGGACCGCCTTATTCAGTACATTCTTTTGGCCATGGTTGCAATGGGCGCTGCCTCAACGTAGGCCATTAGCAAGCCGTAAATTAACCAGAGCTTAATTGGAGTTAGATATAATGCAGCAGTGCTACGGGCAGCTCAAAAAAGGTATTTTATTTGCGTTGACGCTGTTTTTATTATCAGGTTGTGTTGATTTAGCTGTTAACAACGGGAAAAATAAACAGAAAATTCTTAACAATACCCCGCTTAAAGGGGAAGTATACACCATGCGCGGAGGACTCGGTGGCGTATTCAGTAAGGGCATGAATCATTTAGAAGATAGATTACAAAACAATTATAAAATTCCTTCTGAAAGTACGGTATGGTATAAGGCAAATGCGTTAAGTCAGGCCATTATTAAACAATACAAGGAAAAGAATAAGCGAGGCCCGATTATTTTAGTAGGCCATTCATTAGGGGCGAATGAGCAAATTAAAGTAGCTAAAAATTTAGCACAGGCAAATATTCCAGTGGCTTTATTAATAACGGTGGATGCCGTTTCGCCGATTAGAGTGCCGCCTAATGTTAAGCAGGCTATTAATATTTATAAACCTTCCTTTGTACCTATGTTTAGTGGGTTAAAGCTTAAAGCTGTGAATGAAAAAGTAACCCATATCGAAAACATTAACGTAAATACGCTAAAAAATGCTCACGTCAATCACTTTACGATTGATAAAGATCAATCCGTACAGGACATTATGGTTGATAATATTTTAGCTGCATTGCATGCGAAGGATAAAAAACATATTGCATAGGGTCTGCTGACAATTGCTCTACAACCCACTACTAGTCTACGTTCCGCGACTTGTTCGTGGAATCCATGGACCCCATGGACAAGCCACGGGGCGTAGGATCTGAGATGAAATGTCAACAGACCCTAATAAAGGAATCGTAATTGTTCATTAGGGAGAGGGTAGCTCCCCCAACGGGAGAGAGGACTTCTTAATGACCGTTCACGGGGCTCACGAGGATAGGTAGTAAAAGGCGTTGTATGAATATGAAACAGGACCATCCACCTAAAATTTGTGTTATCGGCGCAGGCCCTTGCGGGATTACGGCTGCCAAAAATTTACTGCAGCAAGGGCTAACTAATTTCATAGTGTTCGAAAAAAATAACTGTCTAGGTGGCAATTGGGTGTTTGACGAAGCGGGCGAGCACTCTAGTATTTATGAAACGACGCACATTATTAGTTCAAAGCGCATGTCGGAATACGAGGATTTTCCCATGCCAGGTGATTATCCTGATTATCCCTCCCATCACCAATTATTAAGTTATTTTAAGGATTATGCTAAACATTTTGGTATTAATGATTTCATTCGATTTAATACTTGTGTAATAGATGTTGCTCCAACATCGGATAACCGTTGGCAGGTAGTTTATCGTGATGAGCAGGGAGAGCATAAAGATTACTTTGATTATTTATTAGTAGCTAATGGTCATCATTGGGATCCATTAAGACCAACTTATCCCGGTGAATTTAAGGGCAAGATTTTACACTCTCATCAATATAAAAAGGCTGCACCTTTTAAAGGGGAGCGCGTATTGGTAGTGGGAGGCGGTAATTCTGCTTGCGATGTAGCTGTAGAGGTTTCTCGTATATCGCCTAAGACCTGTATTAGTATGCGAAGAGGGCAACACGTATTTCCTAAATTTATCTTAGGTAAGCCCACAGATATAGCATTTGCAACCATCAATTGGATGCCAATGTGGTGTAAGCAGTTAATAATTACTTTGGTGATTCGCTTATTGCAAGGGCGTTATGCAAAATATCAGTTGAAAAAGCCTGTAGGGAAGGCGTTAGAGGTTCATCCAACCATCAATTCAGAGCTGCTCTACGCTATTCGCCATGGCAAAGTTTTACCACGGCCAGGAATAGAGCGGTTCGAAGGTCATAGGGTTTATTTTACCGATGGTCGTTGCGAAGAATTTGATACGATTATATATGCCACGGGCTATAAGATTAGCTTTCCTTTCTTTAGCAAAGAACTCATTGATTACAGTATGCTTACCAATGTTCCTCTCTACCGGAAAATGATCCATCCTGAATTTCATAATCTTTATTTCATCGGCTTATTCCAACCTCAAGGCTGTATTTGGCCCTTAGCCGATTATCAAGCAAAAATAGCGGCAAATATTATTGCAGGCCGTTTGCCAAGTCCTACTAATGTCGTAGAAAAAATAAGTAAAGAAATTAAAAAATTACGCAAACAATTTAAAAACAATACCCGCCATGCGTTAGAAGTCGACTATAAAACCTTTCGTCAGCAATTATTGAATGAGTTAAAAAAAGCTAAAGGATAAACTTTTGCTCGGGTAACTTGCTTTCATAATCCTAGAAAAATCAGTGCAGTAGGCAGTCGTAATAGAGGGCTACTGCGTTTATATTGTAGGACCACTAAAACCATTGGGACAAAGCCCTCTCCGTGCTATGATGGCAGCTTTTATTCTCGGAGTAATCATGTCATTCGAAAAAATTACTGTTCCTACTCAAGGTCAAGCTATTGCTGTTCGGCCTGATTTAAGTCTTGATGTGCCTGACCATCCTATTATTCCTTTTATTGAAGGGGATGGCATTGGTGTGGATGTTACTCCAGCCATGCTAGACGTAGTAAATGCTGCCGTTAAAAAAGCGTATGGCGATAAAAAATCCATTGCTTGGATGGAAATTTATGCGGGTGAAAAAGCAACGAAGGTTTATGGGAGTGACCAATGGCTTCCAGCTGAAACATTAAATGCGATTAAACAATTTGCTGTTGCTATTAAAGGGCCCTTAACTACTCCCGTCGGTGGCGGCATTCGCTCTTTGAATGTGGCTATTCGCCAAGAGTTGGATCTTTATACTTGCTTACGCCCCGTTCGTTATTTTACCGGCACTCCAAGTCCTGTAAAAGAGCCTTGGAAAACGAATATGGTGATTTTTCGAGAAAATTCAGAAGATATTTATGCAGGCATTGAATGGCAAGCAGATACTCCTGAAGCTCAAAAAATCATTCATTTCTTACGAGAAGAGATGGGCGTGAAGAAAATCCGCTTTCCAGAGCACTGCGGCATTGGTATTAAGCCTGTGTCTAAGGATGGAACTACACGCCTAGTAAAAGCAGCCATTCAATATGCTATAGATAATCAACGTGATTCAGTGACTTTGGTGCACAAAGGCAACATTATGAAGTTTACTGAAGGTGCTTTTAAAGATTGGGGATATCAAGTTGCGCGCGATTTTTTTGGTGCTAAAGACTATCAAGGTGGCCCCTGGTTAGAATTCAAAAACCCAAAAACAGGCAAGCCTATCATTATTAAAGATGTCATCGCGGATGCTTTTTTACAACAAATTTTACTAAGGCCTGAAGATTATAGCGTTATCGCTACGCTCAATTTAAATGGAGATTATATTTCTGATGCATTGGCAGCCCAAGTGGGTGGTATTGGGATTGCTCCTGGGGCGAATATTGGCGATAAAGTGGCTGTTTTTGAAGCTACTCATGGTACAGCGCCTAAATATGCGGGGCAGGATAAAGTAAATCCAGGCTCATTGATTTTATCAGCTGAAATGATGCTGCGTCACTTGGGTTGGTTTGAAGCAGCGGATTACATTGTTAAAGGTGTGGAAGGGGCTATTGAAGCCAAAACAGTTACCTATGATTTTGAGCGTTTAATGCAGGGAGCAACCTGTGTTAGTTGTTCTGGATTTGCAGAAGCTATAATTAAACATATGTAATGAGGTGTTTTTTTTGGATGAGCAGCATTTGCTGCTCATCTAGAAAAAAAATTAGAAAGGCTGTTTTTGAATAGGGCAAGACTAAATTTTAATTCATTTTTTACTGGCTAAATGCTCAATGTGAGACTATAAAATTAATAAAGGGTATATGAAAAATGAAGGGGAATTTTTTAGAGGAAGTTGTAGAGCAGAAAGTAGCAGAGGCTGAAGTAGAGCCTGCTCTTAAGCAACCTAAAAAATACAAAGTCATTCTTCTTAATGATGATTATACGCCGATGGAGTTTGTGGTAGAGGTTCTGAAGTATTTTTTTCATTTGCAAGAAGAGCTTGCAATTCAAATTATGCTTCAGGTCCACTTTCAAGGGAGGGGTGTATGCGGTAGCTTCACCCGTGATGTAGCGGAGACTAAAGTACTCCTGGTAAACGAGTATGCCAGGAAAAATGAACACCCATTGCTATGCAGCATGGAGCCAGAGTAGTGGCTGGATAGGAGAGCAACTCATGTTAAATAAAGAGCTTGAATTTACCTTAAACCTAGCCTTTAAGGAAGCGAAAGAAAAGCGTCATGAGTTTATGACGGTCGAGCATTTGTTGTTGTCTTTGTTAGATAACCCAGCAGCAGGCAATGTGTTGCAAGCTTGTGATGCCAATATTGAGTCATTACGTCGAGATTTAACCGAGTTTATTGACGAAACGACGCCTAAAATCCCTGAGGGAGAATTAGATCGCGAAACGCAACCTACACTAGGCTTTCAGCGTGTTTTGCAGCGCGCTGTTTTTCATGTGCAATCAGCTGGTAAAACAGAAGTCAGTGGGGCTAATGTCCTTGCGGCCATTTTCAGCGAACAAGAAAGCCAAGCAGTTTATTTCCTGCGCCGAGAAAATATTACCCGCTTAGATGTGATCAACTATATATCGCATGGCGTCTCAAAGTATCAGCAAAATAACGAAATGAGTGAGATGCAATCGTTAGACGAAGAAATGATGGGCAGTGAAGGAAATGAATCGCCTCTAGAAAGTTACTGTATGAATCTTAATAAACGAGCGCGATTAGGTAAGATTGATCCTTTAATTGGGCGCCATGAAGAAATTCAACGAACCATACAGGTGTTATGCCGACGTCGTAAAAATAATCCTTTACTAGTAGGTGAAGCCGGTGTTGGTAAAACAGCGATTGCAGAAGGGTTGGCTAGACGTATCGTTGATGGAGAAGTGCCAGAAGCAATCAGTAAATGTGTGGTTTATTCCTTGGATTTGGGTGCTTTATTAGCTGGAACTAAATACCGTGGTGATTTTGAAAAACGCTTAAAAGCAGTATTAAAACAGCTTAGCGAACAAGAGGGCGGCGTCCTTTTCATCGATGAAATCCATACTATCATCGGTGCTGGGGCTGCTTCTGGTGGCGTGATGGATGCATCTAACCTTATTAAGCCATTGCTTGCGAATGGGGAGTTAAAATGCATTGGCTCAACGACCTACCAGGAATACCGTGGTATTTTTGAAAAAGATCGCGCCTTAGCTCGACGTTTTCAAAAAATTGATGTAAGTGAGCCTAACATTGATGAAACATTTGAAATACTAAAAGGCTTAAAAGGTCGACTGGAAACTCATCACGGCGTGAAATTTTCCTTATCGGCTTTAAAAGCAGCAGCGGAATTATCGTCTAAATATATTAACGACCGTTTCTTGCCTGATAAAGCGATTGACGTGGTGGATGAGGCTGGGGCTTATCAAAACTTATTGACCGCGAGCAAACGCAAAAAAATCATTAGCGTAACAGAGATTGAAAATGTGATCGCTAAAATTGCTAGGATTCCGGTCAAGAAAGTCTCAGCACGCGATAAAGATACCTTACGAAATCTAGAGCGGGATCTGAAATTATTAGTTTATGGCCAAGATGCTGCCATTACGGCCCTGTCTTCGGCGATTAAATTGGCACGCTCTGGTTTACGAGAACCACAAAAACCCGTAGGTTGTTTCTTGTTTGCAGGGCCTACAGGGGTAGGTAAAACAGAGGTTACTCGCCAGTTGGCCAATGTATTAGGTATCGAATTGCTGCGGTTTGACATGTCGGAATACATGGAAAAACATACCGTTTCGCGTTTGATTGGGGCCCCTCCTGGTTACGTCGGTTATGATCAAGGTGGTTTATTAACAGAAGCCGTTAATAAAAACCCTCATTCGGTGGTTTTATTGGATGAGATTGAAAAGGCGCATTCGGATGTATTTAATCTCCTTTTACAAATCATGGATCATGGTACGTTAACAGATACCAATGGCAGACAGGCCGATTTTCGCCATGTTATTTTGGTGATGACTAGTAATGCTGGTGCTGTGGAAATTAGCCGTAACTCGATTGGTTTCTCTATGCAAGATAATAGTAGCGATGGCGTGGATGCTCTCAAACGCTATTTTAGTCCTGAATTTAGGAATCGTTTAGATGCGATTATTACCTTCTCTACATTGGATGTTGAAACGATAGGCTTGGTTGTAGATAAATTCATTATGGAATTGGAAGAGCAATTAGGCAATAAAGGCGTTACCTTTAAGGTGGAAAAAGCTGCTCGTCAATGGTTAATTGAGCATGGCTACGATAAAGCGATGGGCGCACGTCCAATGGCTCGCTTAATCCAAGAGAATGTGAAAAAACCCTTGGCTGATGAGTTACTCTTTGGAAAATTAGTCAATGGTGGCCATGTGACCTTAAAAATGAAAGATGGGAAATTACATTTTGATAGCCAAGATCATCGTGAAGGCGTTTGTTAGCCCATGCTAAGTGTTATCCTTATTGCCAAAAACGAAGAGGAAAATATCCGGCGCTGCTTAGAATCGATAACCTGGGTCGATGAAATAGTCGTGGTTGATTCAGGCAGCACGGATAATACAGTTACTGTTGCTAAAGAGTTTACTGATAAGGTATTTATAGAAAACGATTGGCAAGGCTATGGTGTCCAAAAGCAACGCGCTTTATCGCGTGCAACAGGAGATTGGGTTTTAAATCTGGATGCAGATGAAGCCGTCGATGAAACTTTGCAACAGGCTATCAAAGACGCAATGAAAGCCCAGCTATTTGATGCGTTTCGTATCCCCATTCGTATGTGTTTTTACGGTAAGCTCATGCGTTATTCATCAAGCCCTACGCGTCATATTCGGCTTTTTAAACGGGAAGGAGCAAGCTATAGCAAGGACGTAGTGCACGAAAAAGTGGAGTTACCCTCTCATGCGCGTATAGGCCAAATGAAGGAATTTATAGTGCATCATTGTTATCAAGATATTAGCCATCTCTTGTCGAAGATCAATCGTTATTCTTCCTACAGCGCACAAATTCGCATTAACGAGAAAAAACCAGCAAGTTTATTAAAAACGATACTGGGTAGTTGTTGGATGTTTTTTCGTTGCTACATCATCCAGCGAGGTGCTCTCGATGGGAGAGAAGGATTTTTACTCGCATTTTTTAATGCTCAAGGAACCTTTTATCGGGGGGTAAAGCAGCTTTATCCTGATCGATCCCAGCGTAACTGTTCACGCTGATGGCAGCAAATGTCATCATTTCTCAAAGATTCAACATCCACCGTGAACGTACATCCCAGCTTACCAAACAGAGACGGACTCTACGGGGGTTTGTAAGCTACAAATTTCTGAAACGCCGCCATTATTGCAAATCACAAGCCCAACCTCGTCTACTACCATCACGCCGCCTTGCCATAAACAACAACCCTCTAATTTTTGTAAATCCATGACGGCATGGCGTGTACAGTAGCAAGAAGAGTAGTAACCGTTTCTACATACAAAACGACCAGAAGACGAGTCACAATAACGAATGCCACCCATCTTGGCACAACAAGAAGGGCATGCTCCTCCCGCATAAGCCATTTCAATAGAAAGGCTAAAAAAGAGCCCGATAATAAAAAGAAAACGGCTAAACGAGAGCATGGGTCATCCAAAGGGTTATATAATTCAAGGATAGCATATATACCCAAGATACTTCAAAATGCTATTTTTGATCATTTGATTTTTCTGCCCAGGCGCTTTTTAAAAGCGCCTGGGCAGAAAAATCAAGTCGCTTAAAACCGAACCACGACCGTTAGGGAGTGGAAAAGTAACATGAGATCTGCGAAGCCCCGAACCACGACCGTTAGGAAGTGGAAAAGTAACATGAGATCTGCGAAGCTCCGAACCACGACCGTTAGGGAGTGGAAAAGTAACATGAGACCTGCGGAAGCCCCGAACCGCGACCGTTAGGGAGCGGAAAAGTTAACCAGCCATGTAATTCATGCGTACGCTCTAAGTTATTCTTCAATCAATACAACATCTTGCTTTTCTAACTCCACTGCTTCAATTTTTTGAAAGCGTTGAGTAATTTTTTTCGCAGAGGTATTCACTTCATTAACATCTTTGTGTGCTTGATCGATATGTTTTGAGAGATTATCCATGCGTTTTTCAAACCGCTGAAAATCATTGGCTAAGGCTTGTAAATGTTGTTGAATAATGTGGACTTGTTTTCGAGTAGCATCGTCTTTCAATACAGCGCGGGCCGTGGTTAAGACGGCCATAAGCGTGCTAGGCGATACAATCCATACCTTTAGGCGCTGGGATAAGGCGATAATATCAGGATAATTGGCATGAATTTCAGCAAAAATGGCTTCTGCGGGGATGAACATAACCGCACCGTCGGTCGTTTCATTAGGAATGATATATTTTTCAGCAATATCTTTGATGTGTTTTTGTAAATCCTGGCGGAATTGCTGCTGTAATGCTTTGCGTTCGGATGAGCCGTCATTATTCATTAGCTTTTGATACGTTTCCAATGGGAATTTAGCGTCAATAATTACATTACCCGTAGGTTCTGGTAGAAATAGAATACAGTCTGCCCGTTTGCCATTGCTTAACGTATGCTGCATGCTGTAATGGGTGCTTGGGATCATATTACCGATGAGTGCTGATAATTGTACTTCGCCAAAGGCTCCCCGGGCGCGTTTATCAATTAAGACATCTTGTAAACTGACGACATGAGAAGATAATTCGGTAATTTGTTTTTGCGCTTCGTCAATAATGGTCAATCGTCTTACCACGTCGGTAAACGTGGAGGATGTTTTTTCAAATCCTTCGGTCAGTCGGTTATTGACCTGCAATGTTAAGCTATGCAAATGATTACGAATTTCTTCGGTTAAGGTTTGAAGGTGCGAGGTGAGGGCACCTGCGTGTTGTTTAAAACTGTGATTAATTTGCTCTCGTACATCCCCCATTTGACGCTGCGTTGTTTCGGTAATCAGTTGCTGACTAGTCAGTTGCCCCTGGGTGATTTTTTCATGAATGGCTTGTTGGCTTATTTGATAGGCTTGTTGTAGTTCAAGTTGTAATTGATGTAATTGTTTTGTAACCGCCTGTTGCAATTTGTCATGATGCTCAATTGCTGCAGAGCGTTGTTTGGCTTGACGTAGGAATAGCCCAACTAAGAAAATAAATTGAAAGCTGCTGAGAAGTATTAGAATGTAGGATAAATTGATCATTATAAGGTGGGCTCAAATAAGATTATTTGGCCTATTATACGGGAATTTTAGGGTCTTTTGAAAATTCAAATGAATAGATTCACGCCTGCCATCCTACGTTAAGGGGATGGTTTTGATTCCTTGGAGGGAAATAAGCTTTTAATGGTTGCTATTAAGTTAGCAAATAACGGTCGCTCCCCTCTTAAAACGGCTTGTAAATCTGCAAATAATACACCGCGACCCTCTCGCCACGCTTTAAAATTGGCAAAAAACTGCCGGTCTCCTTTGAGAGACGCTATGGTCTGGGCAAATAAACGTGTGTATATCCTTGCTTGCCCATCGTCGGCAACATCGTACTGCGCTTGTTTTTTTATGGTGTGGGACTGATGGGTAAAAAAGCTTTTTTGGCTTACTAATCCTGTATAAATTTTAGAAATCTGCGATGCCTCGAGCGCTTTAACCGGCTTTGAGGATGCATAAACGGGCTTCAAAGCTAACCATTTGTCCATAAATTCATTAAAAGCCTTAGTAAAGCCTTCTTTATCCTCTTTTTCTACGTAAGCCTTAAGCGATGGGGCCTTAAGGTTCCAGTCTTTTTGCATAGCACTTAAAAACTCAAGCCATTTATTTAAAAGGGCCTTCTTTTCTGCTTCGGCTGTGGTGGCATAGCCTGTTAAAAAATGTTGCGTGACGTCTTCTAAGAAGAAGGCATAAAGCGAGCATATTTCTTCTTCAAAAACTGCTTGGAGGGCTCTGGCTTTTTGAAGATGAGAGACTTCGTTGTCAATATTATGAGTAGCGCGTATCGCGGCAGTCGGCTCTGCTGCATTTAAAATCATGCGAAATTCACCGGGCTTTCCTGCCCTGGCTGTACGCCCTTTTATTTGTTTTTCATCTTCTAGAGTAGGCACATAAGCTGATATCACAAATAGATTACTAGCATTGATATCTACGCCGCGTCCAAACATGCCTGCTGTAGAGATGGTTAAAATACCAGGTTGTCCAGCACTAGCTATCGCTTCTTTTTCCTCATCAGACGGCGTTAAAGCATGGACCCGTTGGACTTTAGTAAATAGGGCCATAAACTTTTTATCGCTTGTTAGCGCCATGTGCAGTTCAAAGCTTTGCTTATCGTCACTGCATATGAGTAAAACCGGCAGCCCTTTTTTTAATTTTTCCGTTATGGCCCGTTTTAAAAATAGAATTTGTTGTTTTTGATCTTTTGCTAGCCACGTATTTTTATCGTCGCGAATTAATTGCTTTTCGCGAGGCACAATTAAATAGCTATAGTCGTCGTAATTAATCGTGTCGGGTTTTTCGCGCGCTGCTGCACTTCGTGTAGTTCCGCTTACGCCAAAAAGCTTGCCATAAGTGGCCATAAACGTTCGTGGATAGGACGAACGTTTTGTTCGATTCTCAGGAGGAATAACAAACGCTTCTTGCCCCACTCTTAAATTTTCTTTGGCGCAAAGGCATTGGTGCACACCATCGGAAAAAGTACTACCTTCCATAGGCCGGCCGTTATCTAAAACTAACACTTTACGTGAATAGCGTGTGTGACCTTCATGGTCTCGTACCGCAAATAATTTATCCTCATCGGCGGGTGTGATTTTATAATCCATGTCTACTTGCATCTGCGATGCGATATAAGCCGCATTCAGCCATGTTTTGATTTGATGGGGGTTTTCTTCATGCAATGTTGCAAGATTAGCCTGGTGTTGAAGGACTGCATCGTTGGTTTTGACGTAATTGATAAAGGCATCGATATTCTCATGCGATTTACCGCTCTGAATGTATCGCATTAATAGAGGGTAAATCCAAACGAAGCCGGCTGACTGTTTTGAAGAGGTAGCAAAATTTCGTGGATCTTTACTGCGGCTATCTTTAAACGTATCGACTTCGTCAACCAATAAACATCGGTCGCTAACTTCTTTTGCCAAGTAAGCTGAAGATTCGCCCATGACATCGCTTTTATTTCGTAAAAGTGGTAGTTGATTGTTGTCGGAAAAATTGACACCGCCGAATTGATATAATTCTTTCGGGGTAGCTAAAGAAATAATACTGGAGCGAATACCTAAAGCAGTAAAAAATTGTTTATACGTTAAATAGTCCCGCTCGGCTAATTGCATATCACTGGTAATGAAATCTACGGTCTTTCCTTGCATCGCTTGGCAAGCAGCGAGGACCATCATGATTCTTGATTTACCTTCACCGGTCTCAATTTCGCTAATGACTTTATTTTTCGGGTTGGTCAACATGGCATAAAGAGCCATGATTTGTGTAGTGTTTAATTCTTGGCTAATTAATTGCGGTGGTGTTTGATCATCTTTTTGCGTAGAAGTACGTGCGAGTACTTCCGCGGTTAGACATAGTAAGCTTAGCAACTCACGGTGAGTTAGGGGAGCTGATCTAGCTCTTTCTTTAAGCGGCAAAAGTGCTTCAAGCAGTTCAGCCATGGTTTTTTCACGGTTCGCAGTAAGTTGCTGAGAAAATTCATCAGCCAATTCGTCAGTAAATAAACCACGGGGTTCTAGTCCAACGAATTTAGATCGTTGTGATTTATATTTTTCACTTTGAAACGCAAAATCTAGGCGCCTATCTCCATGGGGTTTTAAGCTGAATGCTTTGTAATCACTTTCAAACGAATCTCCTTGGAGCCAAGTTAATAGATTGCTGATGCTTGGGTATGGCGGGGTGTTACAATGGGATTGAAACGTTGTAAAAAGCGTAGGTTGTCCAATAAATTTCCCAATTAGTTCGCCCAATCCTTCAAGGGATTGCTGATTATCCAGCAGTCTACTAATGAAAACGAGCATGAAGTATTTTTGAGCGGGGTCAGTTAGCTTATTAACCTCTTTGAGTAAACTAACCAGCTCCTGCGGTTTTTTGTGGCAATTAGCTAATAAAGAGTAGAAAACTAACATATTATCTTTGGATAGCTCATCAGTACCTGGGGGTAATAACTGAGCAAGCGATGCGGTGGCTTTAATGTATTGAGTTACATGTTCAAAATAAGCAGCCGTATGTTTTCCAGGTACGTATTGTATAGCGCCCAATAAATGGCTTTGGACGTGGGGATGAGTTGTTGCAACCGCATTGATTTGACGGATAAATTCTTTGTAAGCCTCTGCAGTTAAAGAGGATTCATCACTATTAAGCACGATACTCGCGATCGCTTCTTGTAAGGCAATTGTCTCAACCGCCAGGGGAACTTGAGTCAAAGGCAATAACTTTTCTAAGAAAAATAAGAATTTTTTTATGGTGTGCGCAGGGCTTTTTTCAATTTTATTGCGTAAGAAAATTTGATTAAAACCATCGAAGGTTTTTTTCTTGCATAAAAGGTTAGTTAACAGTCGAAAACTATCAGCATCGGCAGCAAGTTCTGACGACATTGAGGCAAGTCGCTGGGTAAATAATGTAAAATCCTCAGGAGTAGTCAAATGCCTTAAGTTGCTTAGATGACCGCTGATGATATCCACATTATAAAAGGGATTTCTCCGAAGAATAGCGAGTTGGAATGAAGCAATAGCCTCATTTTGATCAGTGGAAAAGTAATAGCGTCGAAGCTCTTCTTCCACAAGCGTTAATCGGGGGTTTAAAACTAACTCTTTTTTCTCTTCAAAGTACCCTGCTCTAAACAAAGGCTTAAACTTACTTTCCAAATGAGTCAGAATATCTAATAAAGGATTTTCACCAAAATTTGTGGTATTTATGTAGTCAATAAGCTCAAGCAGCGTATTGACTGTGAGCCCGTCATTTTTTTCAATGTCTTTAAAAATGTTTAGGCATTGTTCTAAAAGCGTTGTCTTCATACCAGGGCTAACGCGAGAAAAAAGTTGTCTAACATGATCTTCAGTTTCGATGTTAAAAGTACTGATATGAGGGACAGTATTGTAAAAAAAAGACGTGGCTTCTCTGGACGAGTTTTTTTTGATTTGATACTGGCGAAATAAGTTCTGCAATTTGCTATAGCTTACTAGATCAAGTTTAACCCAAGTTCCTTCTTTAAAATAAAATTTTGCACCCTGATAAACACCATTTCCATGAAAGCCTATACCTATGGACAGCTCAGTCATTCCTTCGAAACGATAATCGCCAGCGTAAGGGGTGGTGCGCCAATCTCCTAAATTGTGGGGATCTATCTCAGGGAGGAACCTAGCAGCCTTATTTTTATAATGTTGCACTATAATATTTAGAAAAGCTAAATTGGGTTTTGTTTTATCTGTCCTCGTGCGGAAGTCTTTAGATTTACCTCTCCAATCCAAGAAAAACCAGTGAGTTAATTCTTCCCGCCCATCTAGTTCTGCACATAAATTTTCCCAATTTATTTTATCTTTCGCTTCGTCCTCGCTATAATTATCGCCAGTTGTACTTCCTGCAAGTATCTCATACATGAGCGCCTTATTGTTTTTGTACTCAGGATTTAACTTACCACCTAAACTCATTTCGTTTATTTTTTTTAAGGCTTCTCTATAAAATTCAATTGACCGCCGTTTGGGTTGGAAGGCAATATAACGCCAAAACATGGCTTCATCGATAATGTCGTTGTGATGAATAACCGTACGAAATCCAAGGTGTTTAGCGTCAAATAATTCGTGATTACAGCGCATTTCAGGTAAAAGCAATCCACATGGCTTCTCTTCGTTTTCGTGATCGGTTATCGCTCGAATGGCATCAGCGCTATGAACGAGGGGTAAGTGGGGTAATACTTGCCATTGCTCTTTTAAATCTTCTTTTTTAAGATGGCGGTTGGTTAATACGGTGTGCCAACGGCCTAAAAGCGTTATGGGATGGAAATCTTCTTTCAGTGTCTCACAGGTACTGAAATCTAATTCATAAAATTCAAGTCCGAGTTTGCGTAACGTATTTGAAAAATCAATAAAAGCTTTTCGTAATTCTTCCTCGGTACAAAATAGTTGACCCTTGGAAATAAGTTTGGTTTTAAGAAAGACATACCAAGCTGCTTCTTTCGGCTCAAACCCACTTTCATCGAATTCACCGTGTTCACTTCTTTTATCAGCTAGTACAATAGCCAAAGGGCTCGGATTGGGATGGTGGGTCGCGATATAGCTACTGTAGTGAAGGACGTCACAGATTCCCGTAGTATTTTTAACGATTAAAAATCCTGAAGGCAGATGTTGAAAATCGATGCCATTGTGAAAAAGATGAAGGTGTTCGAGTATTTTTTTACAGGAATCTTGGGTTAAATAATGAAAATGAGGATTATTTTTCATTCGATTGGGCGAATTCCAATCTGGATCAATGTCAGGCGCTATAGGATTATTACCAAATAGATTATCCCAACATTTTTCCGCCGCTTCTTTAGTAGCACCGCTGAATTTGGCTTGATAGAGTTCTATAAATTTAGGTTTATCAATGAGCTCAAAGGCCTCATCAAGCAGAGCCTCTTCGTCATTGGTTACTTCAACAATCACTTCATTGACAAAATTAACTTCGACGGAATATTTAGGCATAGTGCAAGCGTAATAAATAATTAATTAATCTTATAATAGCATTTTGTACTCAAAATGTAAAAAATAAAATCACTTTTGGTGAGAAAAATGCTTGTTCGTCATTGTAGCTAATATAGAAACATCCATTCTTATTAGTGCACCGTACTTACACCAATGGGATTAAGCGTCAGAGCAAAGCGAAGAATTTGCTAAAGCTTAGGAGATGTTTCGTTATACTCAACATGACGTAGGTCTTTAGGGGCATAGAAGCAAGCCAGCGGCCTTTGCTTGAATGACCCATTCCGGTGTAGACTTTATCTTTTGCCGACTGGACAGTCTAATCGGGTAATCGATAAGAGTTAGCTAATGAATGATAAGGTTATATCAGAACAAATCCAAGCATTGCGACATCAAATTCAACTGTACGATTATCATTATTATGTTTTAGACGAGCCGCTAGTCCCCGATAGCGAATATGATCGTTGTTTTCGAGAATTGCAGGATTTAGAAACGCAATATCCGCAATGCATCACTTCTGATTCACCCACCCAGCGTGTAGGCATAGCTCCTGCCACAGCCCTAGAACCAGTTGAGCATCGTCAACCCATGCTGTCCCTTGCTAATGTCTTTTCTACCGAAGAGTGGCAAGCTTTTGTGAAGCGTATGGCGGAGAAATTAGAGTTTTCTGAAGATGACTTAATGTTTACTTGCGAACCTAAATTGGACGGGCTCGCCGTTAATTTAACCTATGAGAAAGGTATCCTTCTCCATGCGGCGACAAGGGGCGATGGAGCTATTGGGGAAAATGTTACCAATAATATCAAAACGATTGCAGCGGTTCCTTTAAAATTATTTACTGAAAATCCTCCGGATTTTATTGAAATTCGCGGGGAAGTGTATATACCTAAGGCTTTATTTGAGGCGTTTAACGAAGAGGCCCGTTTACACGGGGAAAAAACATTTGCTAACCCCCGCAATGCTGCAGCAGGCAGTCTTCGGCAGTTAAACCCAGCGATTACAGCAAAGCGGCCTTTGGCTATTTATTGTTATGGCATAGGGGCTTGTGAAGGTTATAACTTGCCTGATAGTCATTGGCAGCAATTAGAATTATTGCGTACATTAGGGTTTAGAGTATCGCCAGAAAATCAATGGGTCAAAGGATGGAAGGGCTGTCTTGCTTATTATGAAGCGATGCAGAAAAGGCGTGATAAGCTACCCTTTGAAATTGATGGCGTGGTTTATAAACTAGATAGTACTATTTTGCAACGAGAGCTAGGCTATGTATCACGCGCGCCTCGTTTTGCTTGTGCCCATAAATTTCCTGCTAGTGAGGAGATGACTCGCTTATTGGCGGTTGATTTTTCAGTAGGGCGAACAGGGGCATTAACGCCTGTGGCGCGATTAGAGCCTGTGAGTGTATCCGGGGTAACGGTAAGTAATGCAACCTTACATAACTTAGATGAAATTGAGCGTAAAGATATCCGTATCGGTGATATGGTTATTATTCGCCGTGCCGGTGATGTTATCCCTGAGGTCGTCAGTATAGTGCAAGAGAAAAGACCTTTAGATACGCGAATGATTCAAATGCCTAGTCATTGCCCTGTCTGCGATGCGGAAGTTGTACGCGAGCCTGGCGAGGCCGTGGCGCGCTGTACGGGAGGATTATTTTGCAAAGCACAACAGAAACGAATGGTATGGCACTTTGCTTCCCGTAAAGCGATGGCGATTGACGGCCTCGGCAGTGTGCTCATTGAGCAATTAATCGAAGCAGGGCTTTTACGCAATGTCGCTGATTTGTATACCTTGGATAGAAATGCGGTGGCAAATTTACCGCGTATGGGAGAGAAGTCAGCTGATAACTTATTAAAAGCTATTGAGCATAGTAAAAAAACAACCTTTAATCGGTTTTTATATGCGCTAGGTATTCGCGAAATTGGTGAGGCAGGGGCCTTAGTCTTAGCGAGTCATTTTCCTGATATTCATGCGTTGCAACAAGCATCTATCGATGAGCTGATGACCTTAAAAGATATAGGGCCTGTTGCGGCCAGTTATATTGTGCACTTCTTTGCTCAAGCGCATAATTTAGAGGTTATAGAAAAGCTCTTAGCCTCAGGTATCCATTGGCCGCCGCCTAAAATTATAAAGGTCGATGAGCATCATCCTTTATACAACAAAATTGTAGTTTTAACAGGGACCTTGACGCATATGGGACGAGAAGAGGCAAAGGCGAAGCTTTTAAATGTGGGAGCGCGCGTTACTGGCAGTGTGTCTGCCAAGACGGATTATGTGATTGCGGGAGATGAGCCAGGATCTAAGTTTGATAAAGCGATGGATCTTGGTATAAAAATCTTAACAGAGGATGAATTTCTTGCTATGTTGGAGTAGGTGATCAGAGCCCCTCTCCCTAGCCCTCTCCCCAAAAGGGAGAGGGGAAAATGAACGAGAGCTAAGTTTAGCCTCCATACGTCCCCTCCCCCTGGCCCTCTCCCCAAAAGGGAGGGGGGAAAATGAACGAGAGCTAAGTTTAGCCTCCATACGTCCCCTCACCCTTTTGGGGAGAGGGTTAGGGTGAGGGGATAAAACACAGGAAAATTCATTGATAAAATACACCCTAATACTCCTACTAATCTCACTCAATCACTCGCTATTCGCCAGCGCATGGGTTTTTAACAACCCATACCCTGCCAATGAATCGTCGCAAAAAATCTACTACACTTCCTTTAGTGAGCAACCCAAAACGCTCGATCCCGCTAAATCCTATTCCGCCAATGAGTATCAATTTATTGCACAGATTTATGAGTCTATTTTGCAATACGATTATTTAACCCGCCCCTACCAATTAGTCCCTTTGACAGCTACAGAAATGCCAGAAATCCATTATTTTGATAAGGAAAAAAAGGAGCTTTTAACGCCCGATAATACCAATGTCGCTGAAAGTGTTTACACGATCCATATCCAGCCAGGGATTTTATACCAACCGCATCCTGCATTTGCCCAAGATGAGCAAGGCCGGTATCGTTATTATCAGTTGTCAGCCGATTTCCTCGATGATAACGATATTACTGAACTTTCTGACTTCAAGTATACCGATACACGTGAGCTTAAAGCCGATGATTATATTTATGAAATCAAGCGCTTGGCTAACCCTAAAATAAACTCACCTATCTATGGCTTGATGGGGGAGTATATTGTGGGTTTTCGTAATTATGGTAAGACCTTGCCCTTATCCTCATCGTTTATTGATTTGCGCCAATACCCTTTAGAAGGTGTGGTTAAGATTGATGATTATACCTATCAAATTAGAATTAAAGGCCTATACCCTCAATTTTTATTTTGGTTAGCTATGCCCTTCTTCGCGCCAGTACCTTGGGAGGCTGATAGGTTTTATCATGAGCCTGGCATGGATGATAAAAATTTAAGTTTTGATTGGTATCCTGTGGGGACGGGGCCTTTTATCATGGCTGAAAATAATCCCAATAGCCGCATGGTGTTAGCTAAAAATCCTCATTATCGCGCTGTTTATTTTCCCAAAGAAGGATCGTTAAAAGACGAAGAGAAAGGTTATTTAAAGCATGCGGGTGAGCGTTTACCACTGATCGAGAAAGCTGTTTATACCCTGGAAAAAGAATCTATCCCGCGATGGAATAAATTTTTACAGGGTTATTATGACACCTCGGGTATTAGCACCGATAGTTTTGATAAAGCCATCCAAATTACGAGTACCGGCATGGCAAGTTTAAGCAAGGATATGGAAGCAAAAGGTATGCGCTTAGTGCAGCAAGTGGAGCCTTCGATTTATTACTTAGGCTTTAATATGCTCGACAATGTGGTTGGTGGGAAAAGTGAGCGGGCTAGAAAACTTCGGCAAGCCATTTCAATTGCTATTAATTACGATGAAAATATCGCGATATTTTTAAATGGTCGAGGAGAGCCGGCACAAGGGCCTATTCCCCCTGGTATTTTTGGTTACCGTGAAGGGGCAGAAGGTATTAATCCTTATGTTTATAGTTGGAAAGAGGATAAGCCTAAAAGGCGATCAATTGAGGTGGCCAGGGCTTTAATGAGGCAAGCGGGGTATCCCGGCGGTAAAAATCCTGTTACAGGACATGCTTTAATTTTGCATTATGATGTTCCTGTATCTGGCGGGCCTGATGATAAAGCGCAATTGAATTGGATGCAAAAACAATTTGCGCGAATTGGAGTTGCCCTTGATGTGAGGGCAACGCAGTATAATCGTTTCCAAGAAAAAATGCGTAGCGGTAATGCTCAATTATTTAGCTGGGCATGGAATGCGGATTACCCTGATCCTGAAAATTTCTTGTTTCTTCTTTATGGAGGAAATGGCAAAGTGGCGCATGGTGGGGAGAACGCTGCTAATTATAATAATCCTAACTATGACCGATTATTTAATTTAATGAAAAATAGAAACAACGATAAAACGCGCCAAGCGCTTATTGATCAAATGGTCGAAATAGTTAGGCATGACGCACCGTGGGCTTTTGGAATTTATAGCGAAAGTTTAGTCTTAAGCCAGCAATGGGTTTCTCCTGTGAAAGCTAATACCATTTCTCAGAATACACTGAAATATATGGGTATTGATGTGCCGTTAAGAAATCAATTACGTGCGTTGTGGAATAAGCCAGTATTTTGGCCTATTGGTTTAGTTTTATTATTTATGTTTCTCTTATTATTCCCCTTTGTTTTCGCGTACCGTAAGAAGCAAGGGCAACATGCACCGAGAGAGTCCTTATGCTAATTTATTTATTGCGCCGTGTTTTATATGCTATTCCCATTCTCTGTGGCATTAATATTTTGACGTTTGCTTTATTTTTTATGGTGAATTAGCCGGATGATATGGCGCGCATGCAATTGGGTCAAAAGCACGTTAAACCAGAAGCTATTGCTCAATGGAAGGCGCAGCGAGGCTATGATTTACCCCTTTTTTATAATGAACAACAGTTAGGTTCTAAGCGCTTAACTCAAACGTTATTTTTCCAAAAATCATTGCGTTTATTTGCCTTTGATTTCGGTACTTCCGATGCAGGGCGCGATATTAGCTATGATATTTCACAAAGGATGTGGCCAAGCTTAGCTATTGCGATACCGGCATTAGTGGTGGGTATATTTGCTAATATTTTATGTGCAATGATGATGGCTTTTTTTCGTTCAAGTTATTTGGATTTAAGCGGGGTTATTTTTTGTATTATTTTAATGTCTATTTCCAGCATGTTTTATATTATCGGGGGACAATATTTATTAGGAAAATTGCTGAAGTTAGTTCCGATATCAGGCTACGATGATGGTTTTAATAGTATTAAATTTGTCATCCTACCCGTGATTGTTTCAGTCATCGGCGGCCTTGGTGCCGGAAGTCGTTGGTATCGGACGTTGTTTTTAGAGGAAATGAATAAAGATTATGTCAAAACCGCTCGGGCTAAAGGGTTATCGGAAACCGAAGTTTTATTCCGTCATGTATTAAAAAATGCGATGTTACCTATTTTAACGGGGGTGGTGGTGATTATTCCTTCGTTATTTATGGGAAGCTTGATTTTAGAATCGTTCTTTGGGGTGCCGGGGTTGGGTAGTTATATTATTGATGCTATACAGCAGCAAGATTTTGCGATTGTTCGTGCGATGGTATTTTTAGGTTCTATTTTATATATTGTAGGTTTGATCTTAACGGACATTTCTTACACGTTAGTTGATCCTCGTGTGAGGCTGAGTTAAGCAAGGATATTCATGAGTACTTATTTTTTATGGTCGGATCAATGCTTACTTGCCGTTTTAGTCGTAGGATTATATTTGCTTTTGCGGGGGTTAAGAAAAGAGCCTATTCGTAAAGCTCTTATTTCTATCCTTAAAAAACCTATTGCAATTAGCGCTGCTATAGTCTTGTTTTTTTTCCTTATGATTGGCGTGCTGGATTCCATTCATGTTTCATCCACTTCAAATTCATTACTTGATCGTATTGTTTCCCCCTTAGGTGAGCAGTATGAGAAAACGTATTCCGCTCCCTTAGCGTTGGTGTTGTATTCCACAGAAACGGTGTTTACTGAAGGGCATATGAAGCAGGTTTATCCATTATTAAATTACCCTAAACAAACGATTAAAAATGAGCAGGAAAAGCAAGAGCTGATAACGTCTATTCTCTTAAAAGCGGTATTAATAAGTCTTGGCATCGTAGGATTGCTTTGGTTTATCATCTTAAGCATTCATCAATATCAGAAAATAGCTACAAACAGAAAAATTATTGATCTTAGAAAGCTTTTTTGCGTAAGCTCAGCGGAAATAAGTGCACTCCTTACTTTATTTCTATGCTTGTTTTTACTAATCAGTAGTTATTGGTTGTCTCGTCATCTGCATGTATTAGGCACGGGAAAAATTGGGCAAGACATTTTTTATTATGCCATAAAGAGTATTCGTACGGGATTGGTCATAGGTATTTTGACTACGTTATTTATGATGCCTTTGGCTTTGTTATTAGGCATCGCCGCAGGATTTTTTGGCGGGGTGGTGGATGATATTATTCAATACATTTATACCACGCTTAGCTCGATTCCTGGCGTTTTGTTAATCACGGCCTCTGTCTTATCGATGCAAACGTATATTGCTAATCACCCGCATCAATTTCCCACATTGGCTCAAAGCGCGGATGCAAGGCTCTTGGCATTATGTTTTATTTTAGGGATTACTAGCTGGACGAGTTTATGCCGTTTACTGCGTGCTGAAACGCTTAAATTGCGGGAAATTGATTTTGTCTTAGCTGCGAAAGCGTTGGGGAGTAGTTCATTTAAAATCATTTGGAAGCATTTATTACCTAATGTGATGCATATTGTGGTCATTACTTTGGTACTGGATTTTAGCTTTTTAGTGCTCGCAGAGGCGGTATTATCTTATGTAGGGGTGGGCGTGTCCCCTATGACAATTAGTTGGGGAAATATGATTAATGCAGCGCGCTTGGAACTGGCTAGAGAACCTATCGTGTGGTGGCCTATGTTAGCAGCCTTTATTTTTATGTTTATTTTAGTTTTAGCTAGTAATTTATTTGCGGATGCGGTAAGAGATGCTTTTGATCCTCATCAGATAAAATAGATTACAATGGGATATGTTTGAAGCCTCCTAAAGAGTCAAAATCTATGCGGCAACGTTTTGTTCATTTACATGTTCATTCTGAATTTTCGATTGTGGATGGTCTAGTCCAAATTAATCCTCTTTTAGAGGCGTTAACCAATCGGGATATGAATGCTATTGCGATAACGGATTTTTGTAATTTATTCGCGGCAGTAAAATTTTTTCAGGCGGCTGTTGCTGCGGGCGTAAAGCCTATTTTAGGTGCTGATTTACCCTGCCATTCGCTTGAGAAACCCGATCATGTTTCTTCACTGGTTTTACTTTGTCAAAATGAAACAGGCTATCGCAATTTAACGCGGCTGATTTCAAAGGCTTATTTGGAGGGGCAATATCAAGGCGAGCCTCGTGTGCAATATCATTGGATAAAAGAGCATGCAGAGGGTTTGATTGCTTTGTCAGGCGCGAGAGCGGGCATTATAGGTCAAGCTTTGATAGTGGATGATGAAGAAGGCGCGTTGCAGTGGGCTAACCAATGGATGGAGATTTTTCCTCAACGATTTTACCTTGAAATTCAGCGTACAGGGAGAGCGGATGAATCCCTCTATAATGAGCGGGTAGTCAAGCTTGCAGAACAATTAAATCTACCATTGGTTGCAACCAATGATGTACGTTTTTTGGATAAAGAGGATTATGAAGCCCATGAGGCGAGGGTTTGTATCCATGAAGGCCATAGTTTAGCTGACCCTCGACGCCAAAAAAAATTTAGTGCGCAACAGTATTTAAAAACCGCTGAAGAAATGGAGGCACTCTTTGGCGATATTCCTCAAGCGCTACAAAATACCCTGGAAATTAGTAAGCGTTGTACGGTAAAACTTGATTTAGGCCGTAATTATTTACCTAATTTCCCTACGCCTAACGGGACATCAGTAGAAGATTACCTTTCTCATTTGTCTAAAGAAGGCCTTGAAAAACGTCTTTTACAAATGAGCCGGCGCAAAGGCGTTGAAATCAATGATTCTATCCGTACTCCTTATGATGATCGGCTTAAAATTGAGTTGGATGTTATTAACAAAATGGGGTTTGCCGGTTATTTTTTAATTGTTGCCGACTTTATTCAATGGGCTAAGCAAAATGGGGTGCCGGTTGGCCCAGGACGTGGATCGGGAGCCGGCTCTTTAGTGGCGTATGTGTTAGAAATTACCGATTTAGATCCGTTGCAATATGAATTGCTTTTTGAGCGGTTTTTAAATCCTGAGCGGGTTTCCATGCCCGACTTCGATATTGATTTTTGCATGGAAGGGCGGGACCGCGTTATTGAATACGTGGCTGAAAAATATGGTCGTCAAAGTGTATCGCAAATTATAACGTTCGGTACCATGGCGGCTAAGGCAGTTGTTAGAGACGTAGGACGAGTATTAGGCCATCCTTATGGCTTTGTGGATAAGCTTGCAAAGCTTATTCCGTTTGAGCTTGGCATTACATTAGAAAAAGCATTAGAACAGGAAGAGGAGTTAAAACGGCGATATGAAAATGAAGAGGAAGTTAAAGAGTTATTAGATCTTGCCAAAAAATTAGAAGGAGTTACGCGCAATGCAGGTAAACATGCGGGCGGGGTAGTGATTGCGCCTTCCAAGCTTACTGATTTTACAGCCATTTATTGTGAGCAAGGATCGACCCAATTAGTTAGTCAATTCGATAAAGACGACGTGGAAGCGGCGGGATTGGTTAAATTTGACTTCTTAGGTTTAAGAACGTTAACCATTATTAACTGGGCATTGCAGATAGTGAACCAACAGCGACAAAAGGCTGATTTACCTCCCATTGATATTAGCGAAATTCCCACTGACGATGAGCCTTCCTTTGCTTTGCTTAAAGCATGCCATACGACTGCTGTTTTTCAGTTGGAATCGCGAGGGATGAAAGAGCTTATTCATCGCCTGCAACCGGATTGTTTTGAAGAGATCATTGCTTTGGTTGCTCTTTTTCGTCCAGGGCCTTTGCAGTCAGGGATGGTGGATGATTTTATCGATAGAAAGCATGGGCGAGCACGAGTAGAGTATCCTCATCCAGATATAGCACCCATATTAAAACCTACCTATGGTGTGATTCTCTACCAAGAGCAAGTGATGCAAATTGCTCAAATTCTGGCAAATTATACGCTGGGTGCCGCTGATCTTTTGCGTCGCGCGATGGGTAAGAAGAAACCCGAAGAAATGGCAAAGCAGCGCACTATCTTTACAGAGGGAGCTGCTGCAAGAGGGGTTGAGCCTACTATTGCTAGTACGATCTTTGATTTAATGGAAAAGTTTGCAGGTTATGGTTTTAATAAATCGCATTCAGCAGCGTATGCCTTAGTTGCTTATCAAACCGCTTGGTTAAAGGCTCATTACCCCGCTGCTTTTATGGCTGCTGTGATGTCATCGGATATGGATAATACCGATAAGGTAGTCATTTTTATGCAAGAGTGCAAACGGATGAAGTTAAATGTATTACCTCCCTGTATTAATCGTTCGCATTACTATTTTACAGTGGTTGACGATAAAACCATCCTTTATGGGTTAGGCGCTATTAAAGGTGCGGGGGAAGCAGCAATACAATGCATTGTTGAAGAGCGTGAGCAACAGGGGCCTTTTGAAGGATTGTTTAGCGTCTGCCAGCGATTAGACATGCGTAAAGTAAATCGACGGGTCTTGGAAGCCTTAGTTAAAAGCGGCGCGTTGGACACTTGGAATGTAGAGCGGGCTAGTTTATTTGAATCGATTGATAATGCGATCCAGGCAGGAGCAAAATTTCATCAAAATCAAACCAGTGGGCAAACGGATTTATTAGGTTTATTAGAAGATGTATCGATCGTTGAAAACTATATAGACACAAAAGCTTGGGATAATAAACGGCGTTTGGAGGGTGAGAAAGAGACTTTAGGTTTTTATTTAACCGGACATCCTGCCGAAGCTTATCTTGAGGAGTTAGCGGATTTTGTTCAGCCGATTATTAAATTAAATTCTACAGCAAAAAAGGCCCTTGTTTGCGGCTTAGTTAGAGATATCCGGCGTATTTTAACCAAGCGAGGGAAAAAATTAGCGATCATTTCGCTTGAAGATACGACCGGTCCTATTGATATCGTGGCTTTTTCGGAAATCTTTGAGCCGAGGCAAGCTGATATTATGATTGGCCAGGTGATTGTTATTGAGGGAGAAATCAGCCCTGACGATTACACAGGCGGTGTTAAAATGACAGCGTCGGCGATTCACACATTGGAAGAAGTACGTACGCGCTTTGCCAAATGTTTGGCCCTAACATTATCTTCTCAGGATCATTCATTGCTGCCATCCATTCAATCCATATTAAAGACGTATCAGGGCGAATGTGTGGTACAGATTCGTTATAGGAATGCAGATGCTAAAGCGGCTATAAACTTATCAAAAGAGTGGCGAGTGAAGCCGAGTGATGAATTAATCCATTCACTGGCTGCCATTCTTGATAAAACGTGCGTGGAGGTTTGTTATTGATCACAATGAGCCATGAAAAGAGCCTTATAGGGCGCTGCACTCGCACCAATGTGACCAAGAGTCATGCATTAACCAGTCCTCCATTGTCAGCGCTGTCCCATCTTAATTTTTGGACCTAAATTAGTTTTTATTGCTTAATTAAGATACAAAATTCGTCGCTGCGAGCTGTAAGCAAGTTAAACAAAAGATGCTGGATTACTTCACTTTGTTCGCAAAGACAACTATTAGATGGGGCAGCCGTTGTCCCCATCGTTGTTATTCATTGACGTTATCCTTTAGTGTGTGTAGGCTAACATGTGTTTTTATTGCTATGGATTGTTACGATGATTCTTTTTCGGCACCTTTTTGTGGTATTGATTGCTTCTATCTCTTTGATTAATAACGTAAATGCAGAAGAACGCAAGCAAAATTTTTATCGGAATTTCTGGAATCCTACTTATAATGGCCAACGGTTAAATTATTGTACGCTGGATAGTAAAGCGTGTGGTTTAGCCGTAGCCAATAAATACTGTAAGCTTATGGGGTATGAAAAGGCCAACGAGGCGATTATTGATTACAATGTAGGGTTAACCAATTATATTTTGACCCGTGCGCAATGTAAGGGGTGGAATTGCAATAGCTTTACGTTAATCACATGCACGGGAAATTTCTCCCAGTACCCGCCCAAAGTATCTTCCTATCGCTCACAACGCTTTGTTTTCCCGCGCGTCGATCACTATCGAATCGATTGGTGTTATGAAAATAGCCGTGGTTGCGGCCAGCGCGCAGCATATTCATTCTGCCGCAGGATGGGATATATGAATGCCCAATACTTTAAAAAGCAAGAGCACGTAATGGCTACCAAAGCGTTGGGCAATGGTAAATTATGTTTTGGCGATGATTGCAGTGGGTTTAGTAGCATTACGTGCTACCGTTAGGCTACCCCATCGTAAGGTTAATTTACACAGTCCCTGTATCCTGGTTAAAAGCAGCTACACTTTACGTTGATACCTAGTGCTAAGCACTATCCACGCATTATTCTCATACTTGACAATTAGTGACTAATTATTTACCATTCGTTGTGCTTAATTCATACAATTAACAGGAGCATTGCCCCGTTACTTATTAGAAGTTAAATTTCCCAACCTTATTTCATGGAGATGTAAATGGTAAATGTTGTGTTCAAACAATCAAATCATGATGATACACTGATGGAAATAATTATTCCCCCTCTCCCTTTCTACGAAATAGTCTTTATCAAGCCAAAATTTATCGCTTTAACATAACGTTAATTATTGTTCCTATAACGATAGGGCGTGGATTAATTAAAAGGAAGATTATTATGTTTAACTTTTTCAACTTTAGAAGATCGGCAGCTCCAGCCCCTAGGTCAGCATCGACAGCTGCTTCCGCGGCAGCCCCAGCTCCTGCACGGACTGCCACTCGCACGGCATCCTCAGCCCCCGTACCAGTACCAACGGCTGCTCCTGCGGCAGCCCCAGCTCCTGCGCCGGCTGCCGCTCGCGCAGCATCCTCAGCCTCTGTGCCAGCGCCAACTGCTGCTCCTGCGGCAGCCCCAGCCCCTGTACCAGCACCAACTACTGCTCCTGCGGCAGCCCCAGCCCCTGTACCAGCACCAACTACTGCTCCTGCCGCAGTTCCAGCTCCTGCAGCAGTTACCTTGGCTTTACCTCGGTTATTACATATTCACCAGAGCCTTACTGCTGCTAGTACCGATTACCATGTTTCCCACGACGATATCCTTGCTGCGATCCGTGAAAGGAAAGATGATTTTATAACGTTGTTGCTGAACAATGACGAGCCAACAGCTGATGGGTCGACTAGAGAAGAGCAATTGTGGGAACAAGCTAGCGAGCTTGTTTTTCAGCGCTTGACTGCTCATCTTGAACACATGATAAGGGAGCGGCAAAAAAGAATTCTCGTTGACTATAAAAGGACTTTAGGCTCATCGACCGTCGATATTGCTTTTTTGAATTCAAGCCTTGCCTTAACTGTAGCCGAAGGTGAGCCCATTTATACCGCATCGATCCAGGAGATATATGAGAAATATATCAATCAATTTCTGACCTATTTAGAAGGCCGAGAGACCATAAAATACAATGGAGCCGCTATCCCCGCAGAAGGGTTAAGAGCAAGGATAGCACCGGATATAAATACCTATTTACAGAATTTCCGAGCGTTGCTAAAAGTGGAGTATTCGCCCAGAGCCAGCCTTAACCTTGATGCGGAGATTAAAGGGTTGGCAACAGGGGCATCAAGAGCATTGGCTAAGTATCAAGAATCATCGAAAAGATACAGAGAACTACTCACCGCTATTGAAGAACGAGAGTGTGTGCTAGGAACGAAAAGAAAGCTCCTTCGTGGATTTACTGAAAATTTTGCCAGGTCAGCGCCTTCTACCTTCATCAGCGCATTAGAAGCAGGGGGTATAAGATTAGGACAAGCCGATTTTCAACAAAAATTAGCCTGTATTTTTGGTTCCACCACACTTGCCTCAGCATCGTTGGAAACCTATCTAACTGAAGCGATCAGGGTGGGCTCGGCACGAGCAGTCGATTTGTTGGCGGGCGAGTGTATCAGGGCCGATGTTGATCCCCTCCAACTTGAAGCAGACGATGCAACAAGGAGTACTTTGCACATTATCGCAGCGATAGCTGCGGGAGCGGTTACAGGTAGTACTATTGTTGCTACCACTGCCACTACGACTGTCACCACCACCACTACATTAAGGGTAACATTAGAAAAATTTAGGTCGTTATTAGATGCCGCTCATAAACGATTTTATGCTGCCGCACTTGAAACGATACTTGATCCTGATGCATCTACTATAGAAGCTAGAAAAGATCTTCTAGCAGCATTTCTAGTAAAAAACGCTGCTCAAAAAACAGCGCTGGAAATGTTAATTGAGGTAGACAAAGTAGGCGTATTAGTAGCCATAAGAGATTATATTACCCCCGATGTGGTATCCGAAGCTCTCCGCGTTAGCGCATCGGAGCTTCAGAGAAAAGCTTACCAACATTTACGAGCTTATGATGAAAAACTACGCTTGCTAGAAAGTGCGGCTGATGTCAGTCAACAATTGATTGCAAAAGCAGAACAATTTGATGGCATGGCTTCTCCTCCTAATGACCGCTACAATCGCCTCATCCAGCGGCGTAAAGCTTTAGAAACCTTGCGGTTGTCACTATGGTTAGCCAATGCGCTGCGAATGGATGGAATTTTTACTGCGCAGATCAGAAAATGCGCTATATCTTGTAAGCGTTACACAGAGCCCGGAGCTATTTTTTCTAGGGGCGATGCTTTAACACCTAAGCTAGCCGAGCTAGAAAAACACCGCTTAGCAGGGGACATTGGAATTGCATATACCAGGGTTGAGGTGCTCCCTGCTCGAGGCGGTGCTGGTGCTCCGAGTGATGGGTCTTTGGATGTTTATCCCCGCTCGTTGTCGCACTCTTTGGCCTATGGTTCTCGAAGCGTTGAACCCATGCCAACCGATGTGATAATAGTCAAGGAACGTCGTCATATGGGATTGGCGATCGCGATAGAAGCATTGTTTTTATCGTCGATTGATGATTATACCAGGGGTTTTTCCTTATCAGTATTGGATAAGTCTAAAGAAAATCTTCGAGGGCTGGCACGCGATATTTATGACCAGGTACTGGACCCTTATCGGCGCTCTACTTCAAGCCGAGTTCTTTTCTTTTTTTCGCGCGGGATTTATAGTGCTGAAAAGTGGATGTTACAAAGGAAACATATGTCGCGCATGGTGGAAGCGTTAGAGCTTATTGCCGCTCAGGTTTCTAGTCGAACGGATGCTGATCAGGATAACGTCGTTCATGCTTACCTGCTAGAAGGATTAAGGGCTATGGTGAGCGATCTCGACTGGATGACTCCAGCGTCAACTCTTCATACAAAAAGGACTAGTCCAGCTAAGAAGCTATTAGAGATCGATGGTCATATGGTAAAGATTTTACCCCCACCTGTTGCTGCTGATATTACTATTGCTGGACTTCGAGTTGAATTGGCAAGGATGACAGGCCGGGTCGATGAGTTGGAGCGAGCGCGTGCAGCGGATAGGGTTGAAATAGAAGAGAGGATTGGACGCATTGTTGATGAGCGATTGGGGCGGCTTGAAGGGAGGTCG
>JAGVKL010000074.1 GCA_020050595.1 Legionellales bacterium | reverse complement strand
GCACCGCCACCAAGGTTAACGTTAACAGCATCAGCGGTACTGAGAATCGCCATTGTAATTCGGCCGCTTTCTTTAAATCGGGATTGGTCAATGGCCACAAACTTGCTGTACTATAGGTGCGAATATCGCTTTCCACTTCTACCTTAGGATGCGGAAGGCGCGCTTTATACCGTTCAAATTCAGTAATTTGATAATCAGCTTGGCCTGGCGATCCTTCGTAAGCTTTACCATTTTCTAATATGACATATTCTTCTTTCGTATCTGGCTCCACCTCAGCAAATGCCTTATCTGCCCAAAGCACATCCCATTGCTGTTGGCCATTTTTTTGTGCTAAACGGGCTAAAAATATATCGCGCGCTTGGGTATGCTCACGATTCATTGAAGCCACATAAAAGACTTGTTGCCCGCCAGAAACGGCTTGAAACCGTCCAGGCATAATTGTTTTAATTAAAATTTGCACCCCTGACGTACGTAACAACTTTGCCCGCTCAATGGCAATAAAAGGACTTGCCCAGAGCATAATCACTAATACAAAAGAGGCAACGATGGCCGCCATAATAAGGCTATGCTTTAAAAGCTTTTGCGGCCCATAACCACACGCTTGCAAAACGGTCATTTCACTTTCTGCATATAACCGCCCGTAAGCAATCAATAAAGCGACATAAAAGCCCAAAGGAACCAAAAGCCCCATCAGCGTGGGTAATTCAAGCATCATTAATTTCATTATCAATACAGCAGGAATTTTTCCATTTGCCGCACGGCTTAAATAATGGACAAATTGATTGCTCATAAAAATCAATAGCAAAATCGCGGTAAGCGAAGCCAGGGTTGTAAATACTTCTTTTGCTAAATAACGAAAAATAAGCACGATTTATGTTTTAAATTCAAGTTCTAATAAGGATATCATATACTCAGGTAAACTGACGCTAACTCATTATTATAAAACATCATGGACAATAATTTTACTACTAGAGTTGATTTTTATCTTGTAAATAATCCAGAGCCCAATGCCACATGGCTTATTGCTTGTCGTTTACTAGAAAAAGCCTATCAACGCGGCCATCGCATTTTTGTTTATTGTGAGACGCAAAAAGACGCGGAATACCTAGACGAGCTTCTTTGGACCTATAAAGACGAGAGCTTTATCCCCCACAATCTTCAAGGCGAAGGGCCAGAACCTCCTCCACCGGTACAAATCGGCTATGGTGCGGAACCGCGCGGGTTTGATGATGTATTACTAAATATGTCAGGTACTATCCCCGCCTATTTCTCACGCTTTCGTCGGGTAATGGAAATTGTCGCCCCAGGCGATGCGGCTAAGGAAGTGAGCCGTGCGCATTACCGTGAGTATCGCGCTAAACAATGTGAATTGCATACGCACGCTCTCGAGAGCGTTTTATAAGGGTATTTACCCGTACCTTGCCTTCAAATAATGCGCCGCAGCTCGTAAGGCCATCGCTTCGCCACCTTCGGGTTTGCCAGGCTTATTACTCAGATTCCAAGCCATGATGTCAAAAAGCACCCAGGGGGTGGTGGGGGTTACAAAGCGTTTTAAGAATAATGCCGCTGTAATGGCTCCGCCATAGGCAGCATCGGTTGCATTGGTTAAATCTGCTATTTTAGAATTCAATAACTCTGCATAACTTTCAAATAAAGGCATACGCCAGATTGGATCATTAACTTCCTGCGCGGCTTCCCTCAACCCGTTGGCTAAAGGATCATCATTCGCAAACATGGCGGCAATTTCAGTACCTACAGCAACCCGAGCAGCACCTGTTAAGGTAGCAAAACTTAAAATAAGCTCAGGCTTTTCTTCACAGGCTTTCACCAAAGCATCCGCTAAGATCAAACGTCCTTCAGCGTCGGTATTATGAATTTCCACTTTTAATCCATTACGCATAGTCAATACATCACCAGGACGATAAGCATCTCCAGCAATAGAATTTTCTACTGCAGGCACTAAAACCTGTAAGCGAATAGGCAATTTATTAGTCATTAACCATTGGGCTAAGCCAATCACATGTGCAGCACCGCCCATATCCTTTTTCATTAAGCGCATGCCCGATGCAGGCTTAATATCAAGGCCACCCGTATCAAAGCAAACACCTTTCCCAACCAAAGTAACCCGTGGGTGCTCTTTCTTTCCCCAGGTTAATGACAGTAAACGAGGTGCAGCAGTACTTCCTGCAGCACGCCCCACCGCATGGATAGCTGGAAAATTTTCTGTTAATAATTCTTCTCCAATCCATTGTTTGAATTCAGCTTGATATTGATCAGCTAAACTTGCCATGACCTCTGCTAATTGTTGTGGACCTAAATCATTTGTGGGCGTATTAATTAGATCCCGCACTAAAAATATCGCATTCGCCTCCGCTAAAATAGTCGGTAACGTCTTCTCTTGTACGACCAATAGCCGAGGAGCTAGTGCCTTCTTTTTATACCTATCAAACTGATACTGTCCTAAGGACCACGCTACTAGAGCTGCGTCTGAAAGGCCAGGCTCTGCCGTAAATGAACCATTAGGCAACTGATTCACCACATTAGCAATAGCTAGGGCATCATTTTTACCATCACCCATACCTATGTAAATTTTAGCAATACGGCCTTCTTCATTATAAATGAGACCCCTATCACTCAAATCACCTTTGAAGTCTTGGCTTATTAAGCAATGGCGCTCAAAAGGTATTAAAGACTCTAGGCCACTCTCACACTCCGCTTTACTCAAAAGCATAAGCGGTATCGCATTGTCACTATTTGTTTGATAAAAAATATCGGCTCGCATCAAAGCTCCTTCATAGGTCCGCGAAACTGTGCCATCCGCATTCCACATATCCGCAAAGTAATCGTATAAATAACAACTGCAGCCACTACATTAATCAACAGTAAGCTCAAACGCACTATAGCAGGCTTTGCTAACCAAAATGAATGGTCACCGGCCATCAGCATTAAATAAACCACGACTACTGTATTAGCTACTGCTAATTGTACAATAAAACGCCACCATCCGGGTAGGGGTTGATAAATTTTATGTTTTAACAGCAAGAACAATAAAATCCCACAATTAACATAGCCCGCTATGGAAGAAGCCAGTGCTAATCCTGCATGCGCTAAAGGGACAATCAGCAAAGCACAGCAAATGGAATTAATCACCATGGCCAATGCCCCTACTTTAACCGGTGTCTTTATATTTTGCTGAGCATAAAACCCGGAGGCTAATACTTTAACCGTCATAAACGCAGGCACACCTAGACCTAACGTAATTAAACTTTTTTGGGTTTGCATAAGATCAAAAGGCGTAAAGCGCCCATAAGCAAAGCAGCTCGCGATTAAAGGCCCTGCGAAAAAAGCAAGTCCCAACGCCGCAGGTACACCAACTAATAACAATAATCGCAACCCCCAGTCGAGTGCCTTTGAAAAATGTTGACTATTTTGCTCTGCATGGCGACGTGATAAATGCGGTAAAATAACGGTCGCAATAGCAACCCCAAAGACCCCTAAAGGGAAATCAGTTAAACGGTCAGTGTAAAATAGCCAAGTCACACTACCCACCTGCAAAAAAGAAGCAAAAATGGTATCGATCAATAAATTTAATTGTGCAATAGATACACCAAATAAAGCAGGCACCATTAATTTTAAGACACGCCTTACCCCAGAGTCTTTCATAAAAACTCGTGGCTTAACCAATAATTGCCTATGGTAGAGAAAAGGAATTTGGAAAAGCAATTGCACAATCCCAGCGATAAGAACTCCCCATGCCAATGCTACAACGGGTTGACTAAAATGAGGGCTTAAATAAATAGCAGCTAAAATCATACTGATATTTAATAAAACAGGTGTAAATGCAGGAACCCCGAAATAATTATAAGTATTGAGAATAGCACCAGCCATTGCTGTCAGCGAAATAAGCATTAAGTAGGGAAAGGTTAAGCGCAGCATTTCGGTAGCTAAAATAGAACGCGAACTATCATAACTAAAACCTGGAGCGAATACATAAATGACAAAAGGCGCCGCCAGAACGCCCACAACCGTTACTAACGATAAAACGAGCCCTAAACTACCAGCGATTCGCGCTAAAAAATCACGTACTTCATCGATGGTCCGTGTTTTTTGATACTCAGCAAGAACCGGGACAAACGCCTGAGAAAAAGCACCTTCAGCAAATAAGCGGCGCATGAAGTTAGGAATTTTAAAGGCGACAATGAAAGCATCCATGCCTGCCTCAGCTCCGAATAAATTAGCAATGACCATATCACGTATAAATCCCATCATACGTGATAAAAAAGTCATGGTGGAGACAAGCGATGTTGAGCGAAGTAAGCTTTGACGTTTAGGTACCATGAAGTTCTTCATTAAGGTAATATTTTTTGCCTCTATAAGCTAAACATCTTGACAAGATTAACGGAATTAGGCAAGATTAATATCTTTTGTTACATTGTATCTGTGGAGATTTTAAGTGGCAAACATTAAGTCAGCTATTAAGCGCGCCCGCCAAAATATTAAATTGCGCCAACATAATGCCAGTGCGCGTTCTATGTACCGTACCTACATAAAAAATGTGCTTAAGGCCGTTGAAGCTGGTGATCATGAAGCAGCTCGCGCTGCCTATGCCAAAGCTCAACCGATTATCGATAAAGCAGCTGGCAAAGGTTTAATTCATAAAAATAAAGCCGCACGTATTAAAAGCCGCCTAAGCGCTCGCGTCAAAGCTATGGCAGCTTAATTCAGCGTTTCCGTCGCTCTAAGTCCGAAAACATCCGAACCGGCAATACGCCCGGTTCGGCTCTATATGAAATATATCTATTCATCCCGCCCTCATTATTGAGCTATAATAGTTTTTGCTAGCCTAGGATCTGAGGTGAAATGTCAACAGGCCATTAATAATGGCATTAACTTAAGGAAAAATCTCCTTCCATCGATAGAAGAGCGTTAGGGAGAGCGGAGAAAGCATGGGAACTTTTTTTCAAGCAGGCACCTTACTTGCTTTTCTACAAGGCATTTATGAAGGTGATTATACTTTTGCAAACCTTGCTAAAGCGGGAAATTTTGGATTAGGTACCTTAAACGGCGTGGATGGTGAAATGGTTGCTGTTGATGGGGTTTTTTACCGAATTGATGCTAATGGCGTTGCCAGTGTTATTTCTCCGGAAGCCAAAACCCCTTTTTCAGTCGTCAGTAAATTTCAACCGGTTAAACCTTTTGAAATTGCCAATATTACCAGCATCACTCAACTCAATACCCTATTAGATTCCCACCTTAAAACGACTAATATTTTTTATATGATACGTATTGATGGGGAGTTTGAGTGGCTTAAACTACGCAGTGAAAAATGCCAAATCCGCCCTTACCGCCCTCTTGCTGAAACATTACCCCAATTGCAACATATATTTGAATTAACTCATTCTCAAGGCACTTTAGTCGTATCACGCTGTCCTCATTATAGCGAGGCATTTACCATCCCTGGCTACCACTATCACTACATCGATGATAAAAGAACAACTGGGGGACATGTCTTTGATTTTCGCATAAAATCAGCGCGGGTCATGATTAATCCTCTGCGTGAATTTAGTATGGCTTTATTTGATACCGAAGCGTTTGATAACGCTGATTTGGAAATAAATATTCAAGATGCTTTAAAAAAAATTGAATAATTAGGCAACGTTCCTACCGTTTTAATGCCCCACATTTGGATTAACGGTTTTAAACAACGCAGGATTGTCCGAATAATCAATGGGAACATCGACCAAAACGGGCTTATCTGCCTGCATGGCTTTTGCAAAAACATTTTGAAATTGGCTTGGGTCGGTTAACTCCATACCGACAGCGCCAAATGCTGCAGCAAATGCTTTAATATCCACGCTGCCAAACGTAACACTGCTTTTGCGCTGATATTTCATAATCTCTTGCTCAAGCACCATATTATACGCCCCGTCACGCCAGATAAAATGCACAAAATGTAGCCCTTCACGCACAGCGGTTTCCAATTCAGTAGCACTGAATAGAAAACCGCCGTCTCCTGAAATAGAAACAATTTTTCCTTTCGGACGAGCATAATTACAACCAATAGCCCAAGGCAGAGCGACACCTAAGGTTTGTTGGCCGTTACTGAACAAGAGTTGGCGCGGTTTATATGAAAAGAAATAGCGGGCCATCCATATATAAACGCTTCCAATATCACAGCATATGGTCATATTATCATCCACTGCCTTACGCAACTCATATATAAAACGCAAAGGGTGAATGGGGCGCTTATCGTAAGCTTGTCCTGACTCAATTTTATCGAACAACGTTTGCCGGCTTTGTATAATGGTTTTATCTTTAAATAAATTTTCACGCGGCTCTAAATGACAACCTAATGTTTGAATATTAGTAGCAATATCACCGATTAGCTCACAGCAAGGGTGATAGGTAGTATGAACACTACAAGGTGTATAATTCAGATGGATAATTGTTTTTTTATTCTTCGCATTCCAAACTTCTGAATCATACTCAACCGAGCTATAACCAATTGTAAGGACCACATCGGCTGCGTCCAATATTTGATCGCCTGGCTGATTATTAAATAGTCCCACACGTCCCACAAAACAATCTAATAGATCCCGGGAAATAACACCTGCAGCCTGATAGGTACTGATCACGGCAAATGGTTTTTGATGAAGTAGTTCTCGAATAACTTTCGCATTTTCGGGGCGACTCGCCTCCATCCCTAAAAAAATCAACGGTGCTTTTGCTTGGTTAATCAATTTAGCGGCTCGTTCTATAGCAACCCTAGGTGCTTCTCCATATAGAATAGGAGGAAGCGATGGAATCGGCAAACAATCCGTTGTTTCGGCAAGCACATCTTGCGGCAAACTAATAAAACAGGCACCCGCACTAGGCGCAACGGCTATACGAAACGCATTTTCAATCATTTCGGGAATGTTTACCGCCATTTGCGCTTCAACGCTACTTTTAGTTACGGCTTCCATGAGCTTCACATTGTTAGTGCCTTGATGCGATTGTCTTAAACTCATTGCACGAGATACATTGCCACCAATAGCAACCACCGGATCGCCTTCGGTCGTAGCGGTTAACAATCCTGTTACCATGTTAGCGACGCCAGGGCCTGAGGTAACTAACACGACACCCGGCTTTCCAGTGAGGCGTCCGTATGCTGCGGCAATGAATACTGCATTTTGCTCATGACGACAAACGATGAGCTTTATTTTAGAGTCGAGTAATGCATCAAATACTTGGTCAATCTTAGCGCCTGGGATTCCAAAAATATAATCCACTCCCTGCGCTTCTAGGCACTCCACCAGTAATTGAGCCGCTGTCCTTTTGACCATATATGCCCCATTACCCCCTATTACCCAAAGATACTTTCAGGCGCTATCGCAGGATGATTTAATTGCTCATAGGCCCGTTTTGCGGGAACATAATCAGGGAATTGCATCATTAAGCGATTGAGGATTAGTTTAGATGTACCTTCATCTCCACGATTCCATTCATTAAGTGCATTTAGATACATTAATTCGGCTGGCTCTTCGCCCAGGGTAGGTGATTGATTAATTGCTATAGGCTCAATGTAACTACCTTTATGATCCTGGGTTTGAGCATTTAACCATTGCAAGAGCCTACGCGCCTGTTGGCTTCCATTTTCTTGCGCAAGCAGTAATAATTGTTTTCCTTCCTGGGGCATGCGCTTACCATCAACGCCTTCGTAATAAAAAGTAGCTAATTGATATTGCGCATACGCATTACCTAATGCGGCTAATTCTTTATAATATTTAATAGCCTGCTGACTATCTTTAGCTACACCTAAGCCATATTGATAAATGCGTGCTAAAGCAAGCTTCGCTTTCGCATTACCCTTATCTGCGGCTTGCTGGTAATATTTTAACGCTTCGGCAAAATCAAGTTTAAGAGCGACTCCCGTTTCGTATAATAACCCTAATTGATACAAGGCATCGCGATCACCTAAGGCTGCAGCTTTTTGATACCAGGTTAACGCTTCATCTTCATCGCGAGATTCACCTAGCCCATTAAAATACAAGCCGGCTAATTGCACCATGGCCTGTCTATGCCCTTTTTCTGCAGCTTTCTCATAAAGCTCTTTCGCTTTTACATAATCGACAGCACGCCCTTTTCCTTTTTCATAAATCAAACCAAGGTTAAATTGGCCATTAGGATCATTTTGCGCAGAAGCCACTTGATAACTCGCATGGGCCTCTTCATAGTTATCATCAACGGTATCATTGACAAAACCAAGAGCAACTGCTGCTGGTGCGTAACTACTTTGCGCACTGCTATACCATTTTTTAGCCAAAGCATAATCAGGCTGTTGGCCAATGCGTCCTAACTGATAGAGATGCCCTAATAAATATTGCGCAATCGGCTGTCCTTGATTCGCTGAAGCTCCATACCACTTTTCCGCACTAGCTATATCAGGAACACCGCCTAAACCCTGCTCATACATGAATCCTAATTTAAGCTGTGCATCTTTATCGCCTTTGTCCGCAAAATGTTGGTAAATATCCCGCGCTTGCTGCATTTGCTGCGCGTCATTAGCACGTGATAAATAATAATCAGCGAGCAATAAGCCTGCTTTACTATTACCCATGGACGAGGCTTTATCTAAATCGGGTAAAAAGGGTTCTCCAAGTTGTTGCTTCATAACTGCTAAATTGAGATTCGCATAAGAAAAACCAGCCTCTGCTGCCTGTTGTAGGGAGGCTTTTCCTTTTTCTGCATCTTTACTAACGCCTAAGCCTTGGCTGTAATAAGTACCTAAAATAAATGAGGCAATCGGGTTAGTCGGTGCTTTTTCATACCAATCGATCGCTTCATCTTGATTAAGAGCAACACCAATTCCGCGATCATACATCAGCCCTACTAATAAAGCGGCACCGGCTTTTCCTGCGTTGGCTTCTTTTTTAGCCATTTCAAATGCACTGGATTGCTTACTTGGATCAGATTCCATGGCGTTAAAATAGGCTAAAGGTAATGCTGCATCGGCTACACCATAAGCAAACGCCCCTTCATAAAGCTCTTTAAGCAATTTGTTACGTCTTTCTTTTGACGCAACACTAATATCTGCTTTTTTATCACGCACCATCATCTCAGCTAAATGATATTGCGCCGGCCCAAAATCATCGACAGCAGCAAGCTCATACATAGCCATTGCCTGGTCGGGATCGGGTTTGACTACCTCGCCTGAGGCATCGTGATAACCGAGCTCATAGATACGCCCAAGGGCATATTGCGCAAGATCATTTCCTTTAAAAGCCGCATCGCGAAGTAAATTAATCGCTTTTTCATAATCCGCAGGAACACCCTGACCTTCAAGATAAATGAGCGCTAAGTTGTATTCCGCTCTTAAATCTTGCTGCGCACTTGCAGCTTCATAATATTTAATCGCTTCTGACATGTTCTTAGTAGTACCCAAACCATCTTGATACATTTGCGCCAAGGCAAATTGAGCCGTTGAATCACCCAATGTGGCTCGGCTTTGCAGACGCTCAAAATCAGCCTTGTAATCGGTGGCAGCCTGGGCTTGGCCATCACTTTGTTTAAATTCAGCTCTGATTGCTTTCATATCCAAAGGATAATGAGAAAAATCCATATTATTCTGTCGAGCATCACCTAAAACCGAGGCTAGTGCGTCATAATATTCACTAATCGCAATATCATTGGGATTGGTCATTACAAATTTAGGCTTGTAAAGCATTTCTCGAGTGACCACGTCCATTTGTGGTGGTTGATTGTAATTGTTTTCTTTTAAGGCATCGGCATTAAACCAATCATTAAAAATACCCCGCATATGATAACCCATGGCTGCTAACTGATTAGATTTACCCATGCTAAGCCAAAGAGCCGCTCTTGTTTGTGCTAAAGCTAAATTATCCTTAACCGGTACTGCTGCTTTTTGTTGCCATTCTTTAGCCAATGCTTCGTTAGGTTCTATGCCTTGCCCTGTTTTATACATATTGGCTAAAGCAAGTTGTGCTTGAGCATCGCCAGCTTGGGCTGATTTCAACATCCATAAAAAAGCAAGATGCGGATTATAAAGTTGCCCTTTGTCTTGCAGGTAAAGTTGCGCTAAAGCATATTCAGCAGGCACATAATGAGCCATAGCGGCTTTTGTATACCACTCCTTAGCCTCGATTATATTATTTTGCTTTTGCGCAAGCTCACCCATTTTATAGATTGCAGGGAAATAACCTTGAGCAATGGATAAATTCATTAATTCTTTTGCTTTTTCTAAATCTTGCTTAACTAACGTACCACTCGCATAAAGCTCACCTAATTTTAATTGCGCTGCTGGGTTATTTTTCTCAACCGCTTTGGTTAACCATATTAAGCCTAATTTTTTACTCTCTGCTTGGCGGGCATCAAGGAAATTTTCTGCTAACGCATATTGGGCAAGACTATCCCCGCTTTTTGCAGCAGCAATGTAATAACGCTTAGCAGCATCTGAATTTTTTTTCGTACCAAGACCAACGGTGTAAGCTGCGGCGCAATACATTTGAGCTTGCAAGTCATTTGCATCCGCTGCTTTTTTAAACCAATACAACGCTTGCTCAGGATTACTCTGCATGGTGAGCTCGTAAAGAGCCATAGTGCGTTGTGCTGGTAGATAACCCTTTTCTGCTGCGCGTTGAAATGCATGCATAGCAGAAATATTATTCTTTAATTGCCCATAACCATACAAACGCATGCGAGCGATATAATAATCAACGACGGCATCTTTATTGGTCTCTGTGTTAAGTTGCTCAGCCGCTTGAATATAATGACCTTGGCGATAAGCATCTAAACCATTGTCAGCAAATGCGCTCCCCACATTCGCAGCTGTAACCAAACAAAACCATGGTAGCAAGCGACTTTGCAATTTCATGCTGTTCCCCTGTTATTTGTATGCACCGAAATTAATTAGCGAGGGATAATGCCATAGCGAATTACATCACCGACAGCCCCGCCGCTGGTATTACTATTTACCAACCAATAATTGCCTTTATTATTTAAGCCGTATTTAACCCGAGCATATTCGCAGACTTTTAAGCTTTGGGCGCAATCAACAACTTTACCGTAACTCAGTTTTCCATCATCAACTGCACAGATGTATTTGAGTTCTTTTTCAGTAGTGGACAGTACCGCCCATTGGCGCGGACGAATAGTGTGGTTTAAGAACATATCCCGAGAACTATCATCGGCCAACATTTGATATAAACTAATGGGTTTTTCTAATGCATTAAAGATAAAGTAAAGCGACTGCTTCTCTCCTGACTCTTCTGGCAATAAATTTAAAACCTTTAATTCAAATTTATAACCAACATCTCGGCAGCCTAAAGGAGGAGTCTCCGCTGATTTTTCAGCAGCAGAGACCGCATTTACTACAATTAACATCAATAGGCAAACTAGAGATTTTAATTTGTTATTATATTTCATCGCACCCTCTCAGTGATCGTTGGAGGAAATAAGTCAGGGTTACGCCAAGCGCCTCCAGATGAGCGGCGTTTAGCTGGGGTTGATGACGTTGCGGTTGAAGAGTCATTACCTGCTACTTGCGCACCACCACCCTTAGATAGCCTAGTCGTTACAGGACGAATCACTACTTTCGTACCCATGTAATTATTTTCTTCTGTAGATGTCTCTACCCATTCTTCATTAAGCCATTTTGCATCGCGTGTGAATAAACGCACACAACCATGGCTAGCACGGTAGCCTGGAATATCATCAGAGCCATGCAAAGCAAGTCCTTTATGGAAATACATGCAATAAGGCATCTTTGCGCCACCCTTACCTATAGGGAAGATATTGGATTTACAATGCGAGTTTTCTTTACTAAAGAATTGAAAGACCCCTGTCATAGTCCGGCAAGTAGGACTGCTATGATCAGAACAAACATCACTACCAGAGGAGATAGGACCCCATTTCACCAATTGACCGTCTTTATCATAAGCAGCCCAAGCCAACTTATCTTGATCCACAATAATTTGCTGGGTTTTCTCAGGCGCTACTTTAATAGGGAATGGTGATAAATCAAATATAGTAGCATGCTCTAAATCACGGGGAACGGCAATGTCTTTCCCGGCCCATAACGTATTATAGGTACGGTTTATACGCTGAACTAAGTCGCGCTGCTGCTCGTTGGGGAATAATTTTTCCCAGGTATCGCCGCGGCCTACTTTGATGCATTGATATTGAGGCGACGCACACAGACCCGGACCATAGTAAGCCGGCTTCTCATCAGCCGCATTAACAAGCAGGGGTAAACACAAAGCACCAATCGTTATTATTCTTTTCATTTCATGATTCCCAAGGTGGTCGTCATCGGATTTATTTAAAACCTTAGTAATAAATATAGATTAAAAATATCAAGGTGAGTATGAGAATTGAAAACTTTTTTATTAAGAAATTATATTTTGCAGGATAAATGATCAATGTTTTTAAAAATTGTCTTTACAATGGTCAATAGGTCCTAGTGAAAATGGGCATAAATTTTTACCGCCAACGCTTGGCTAATCCCTCTTACTTTCGCAATTTCCTCAATAGGTGCTTTGGCTAACTCTCTTAGCCCCCCGAAGCGTTGCAATAAAGCTTGTCTTCTTTTCGCTCCGATGCCTTCTATGGTTTCTAACGTAGAATCCAAACTCGCTTTTTGGCGTTTTTTACGGTGACTGGTAATAGCAAAGCGGTGCGCTTCGTCACGAATATGTTGTAAAAGATGTAAGGCCTTCGAGTCAGCAGGCAAGGTTATTTCGCGGGATTCATCTGCTAAAATCAAACGCTCCCAACCTGCTTTCCGTGCCGGTCCTTTTGCAATACCTAACAATTTTACTCCTTGAATGCCTAACGCATCCAAAACACGCTGGGCAATAGCAACTTGGCCTTTCCCGCCATCAATAATTAACACATTCGGCAAATCAACGGATCGTTTAAAGTGCCGGGTAATGGCTTGTTCTAAAGCGGCATAATCATCGCCAGGGGTGATGCCTGTAATATTAAAACGCCGATATTCCTTTCTACAGGGACCATGCTTATCAAAAACAACGCAAGAAGCAACCGTTTCATTGCCTTGAGTATGACTAATGTCAAAACATTCCATGCGCTCTATAGGCAAAGCTATATGAATAAGTTCACTTAATGCATCATATCTTAATTGAGTCAAACGAGCTGATGACATCTGCTCCATCACTGCTGCTTTAAGATTATCGCGAGCAAAATCAAGCCACCGCGCTTTAACGCCTCTAGGTTTTACTTTTATTGCACAGGCCTTGCCGCGCAACTTACTTAACATCGTTTCTAATGCTTGATGATCCGCTATATCCTGCTCGATAACAATCCATGCTGGAATACGTTCGGGCATGTCTAGGTAATAATAAGAGAGGAAGGCCGTAAAGACTTGCTCCCATAGGGCTTGCTCCCCCTCATCCTCTATCAAACTCTGCTTCGGCACAGAAGGGAAAAAACTTTGACTAGCCAAGACTTGCCCATGGCGTACAGTGACACATTGAATACAGGCAAAACCCGGGCGCGCTTCTATCGCAATAACATCCGCATCGCCTCGTAATTTTACCACCCCTTGTTGCTCCTGAACCAAGCGCAAGTTCTTAATTTGATCCCGCAACAACGCAGCCTCTTCAAAAGCAAGGTGCTTTACTGCGTTTTCCATCCGCATCGCTAGCTCATCGAGAATTTGTTGTGATTTACCTTGGAGAAAACGTACCGCATCTGCTACCGAGCGTTGATAATCTTCCACGGAAATATAACGAGTACAAGGAGCACTGCATCGCTTAATTTGATACTGTAAACAGGGGCGTGAACGGCCTGTAAAATAACTATCGCTACAATTACGAATTTTAAATACTTTTTGAATGGTGCTTAACGTTTCACGGACAGCGGCCGCACTAGGATAAGGGCCAAAAATTTCTCCCTTGGAAGGCTTTTTCTTATAACGAACCATCTCAAGGCGAGGAAAATCATGCGCGCGAGAAAGCGCAATAAAGGGATAGGATTTATCATCGCGCATTAAGACATTGTATTTCGGTCGCAATGATTTGATTAAGTTGCTTTCTAAAAGAAGCGCTTCCGTCTCGCTACGGGTAATGCTGACTTCAATTTTTGCGATTTGTTTTACTAAAGAGCGGGTTTTTACGCCAATATTATTTTTATTAAAGTAACTACTAACCCGTTTTTTTAAGTCGGACGCTTTTCCTACATACAAGACATGGCCTTCTCTATCCAGCATACGATAAATGCCGGGTTCAGAGGTTAAATTTGTAATAAATTTGCTTAAATCTGTTGGAGGAAGATCATTATTCATTCTGCATTGCGTCTTCACTAGGACGCTCAATAATACGGTGCTTCATTGCCATAAATGTTAATTCAACATCATTCTTAATCGCCAATTTTTCAAAGATGCGATAACGATAACCATTCACTGTTTTACTACTCAAAAATAACCGATTAGCAATTTCTTGAACCGTCATACCACGAGTGATCATCAAAGTCACTTGCATTTCACGCTCGGATAAGAGATCAAATGGGGATTCTTGGGAGGCATCTAGACTACTAATTGCCATCTTTTGAGCAATTTCAGCACTTAAATACTTCTCACCGCGAAAGACCTTACGAATCGCAGCCGCCATTTCTTCCAGGCCTGATTCTTTCGTAAGATAGCCCATTGCTCCTAATTGTAACACACGGCTAGGCAAAAGAGGTTCGCTGCTCAACGCTGTTACGGCAATCACTTTTACTTCAGGGCTTGTTTTTTTTAAACGACGGGTGACTTCCCATCCATCAATACCGGGCATTTTCATGTCCAGTAATACAACATCGGGGTAATGTAATTTAACCAGAGATAATGCCGCCTCGCCGCTTTCAGCTTCAGCAACGACCGTCATGTCAGGCAAATCCTCTAACAATCGTCGAATTCCCATTCGCACTAAGGCATGGTCATCAACAATCAACACTTTTATCAAGCGATGCTCCTTGACTCAAGGCCAATGAACACAAAGGTGCATTGATAGTAGCAAGAGTGACAAATCATTACAATCCTTGTTGTCTATTTATCTCTGTTCAACAAGCATGAATATGAATGCTAGGATTGCCCTCTTCGACAGGGAAAAATGGCGGATATTCGCCTAATTCGTGAGCTCTTTTTAATAATTCGGCAATATTTGAATTAACAAAATCGTACAATTGCTGGTATTCATTAATTACAAAATAAACTCGCTGTAACATATCAATGCGATAAGGCATGCGAAATACAACCACGGGGTCAAATAAAGCTCGCAATGCTAAATCACTCTCAACACTATAAACAGTCTCACTAATGGATGACAAAATGCCACCCCCATAGGCACGCAGCCCCTTTGCTGTACTAATCAAACCAAATTCTACTGTAAACCAAAAAAGCCGTTGTAAAAGAGGCCAATCAGACTCAGGAAAAGTTAAGACACGCACAGCATAGTCATGCATAAAATCAGCATAAACCTGGTTGGTCAACATTGGACAATGACCAAATAATTCATGGAAAATATCAGGTTCTTTTACATAATCTAGCTCTTCGTGACAGCGAATAAACGTTGCTGCGGGAAAACGCTTTTTCGCCAAGAGCTCAAAAAAAGCACGCGCTGAAATCAGCGCTGGCACCGCAGCCACCTCCCATCCCGTAGCTGCTTTTAAACGACGACTAATATCGGGTAATTGCGGAATTTCATCCGCTGTTAAATGAAGATTTTTCAATCCTTCTATGAATTCATCACAGGCTCGTCCTGGCAATAATTGCTGTTGGCGTTCAAACAAGATCTTCCAAACACGATGCTCTTCGTCTGAATATTCTACTATTCCACGCTCATTAGGTTGGCGTGAAGTATAGCGACTAACGAACTCCATGATGACTCCTCTTTGCATAATCAGCATATTTTATTATAGGTTATCTTCTAGGCAACGTCCCTAGAAGCGTTATAGGCTATCCATACAGTACCATTTTTAAAAGCATCGTTGCGATGCCTTTAGAATTATAAATTACTTCGGTATTTTTCTTAGCGTTTCAACAGGAATAATTGTTTCTATTCCTTGCTTTGTACGCCGCTGCGAACCTTTCCAAGCATGCCCATAAATAACCTCATAGGTTAGAGGAAATTTACCATTTTCTATACGAAATTTAGCAATGGATTGCTCAAATTTCTGCCAAGAAAGCCTACCCGTTAGGCCTGGATTACGGGCCGTATTAATATTGCGCACTCCTTGTGCTTTCAAGGTTTGTAATAATTGCGGTAAAGACGAATAGCAAGCCGTTACTCGCTCCATATCAACTACTGGGTCCATAAAATGCTCGGCCAATAAATCATCGCCAATATCATGCATATCCATAAAGGCATTGACATGCTCATAATCATCAACTAAAGCCCAGGATTTGCGTAATTCGTAAAATGTATCAGGCCCCAACGTTGAAAACATCAGACACCCACCCGCATTCATCACCCGATTTAATTCACTTAAGACAGCAGGAAAAGAATTGGCCCAATGAACAACTTGATTTGCAAAAATCAAATCAAAAAGCCCCGAAGCAAATGGCATAGAAGTCATATCGCTACCCACTAAAGACCATTTACATCGCCACCCTTGTTTAGCTTTGGCTCGTTTGAGCATAGGATAAGCTAAATCCAGTCCTACTACCTGAGATTCTGGGTAATATTTTTTCAATTGTTTGGAAAAAACACCTGGTCCGCAACCTAGATCTAAAATATATCGCGGCTTGATCTTCAAATACTGTAATCGTTCAAAAAGCCGCTCGCCTATTTCTTGTTGAATCAGCGCATTTTGCTCGTATTGCAGTGCATGATTGCTAAAAGCTTTGCAAATTTCTGTCTTCACATTCATGATAAGAAAACCGGATTTATCGTAGAAAAAGCTGTAGGGACGTTGCCTATGATTGCCTACTGCTTTTTCTAGGTTTATAGTCAAGGAACCAACGCGCATGCGCCAAAAGCTCGCAAGTATAGCACAAAGGCTACGTTTACCTTCTATTTGCGTTTTATGTAACCAATCACATGAAAAGCAACGACCCATTTGCCTAGCCTGTCAACAACAATTCAAACGCTTAGGACCTTCATGCTATCATTGTGCCTACCCTTTACCAACTGGCGAGAGCCTCATCTGCGGGCATTGTGTCAAAAAACGGCCTTATGTGGACCAGCTAACAACAACCTATTATTACGAAGAACCACTTCGCTCCATCCTTCACGAATTTAAATACCATGAAGGACTCTATTTTCGTTCTTTCTTAGCCGATTTAATCCTCGAATCGATTTCTGAAACTGCTAAAGAGAGTGAATGTTTAATCCCTGTGCCCTTACATGCCAAGCGATTACGGCAGCGAGGTTTCAATCAGGCAGCCGAGCTAACAAAATACCTAGCTTATAAACTTAAAAAGCCTGCTCTTTTAACACAATGTAAAAAAATATTAAACACTCCCCCTCAAGCAAAACTTAGCGAACAGGATAGACGAAAAAATTTAAAAAACGCTTTTTATATGCCTGTCTTACCCTATCAGCATGTAACGCTTATCGATGATTTATTCACTACCGGGAGCACCGTCAATGAGCTGGCGAAATACCTAAAACAACAAGGCATCCACCGCGTGGATGTATGGTGCTGTGCTAGAGCAGTTGTCACACCAATGAAGGTGTAACCCCCTCCTCTTCAATTTCACGGCGTTTTATCCACATTTTTTTAGTAGAAGAAATTTGCCATTGATTTACAGCCCGTAACGACTTTAAACGACGTATAATTTGATTATCATCAACCGGTGCACCTTTAAGCTGGTGTTCAAAAATAATATCGGCAAGAGGCAAAACGCTATTTATTTTGGGATCTTTAATGGCTGCGATAAAGGCCTTAGCTGAGCGAGTTTGTCCATAAGAGGCTTGAAAAAAAACACTAGGGCGATAACATGCAGTTACCCGCGCTAATTCGAGTACGATGCGTCGAATTTGTTGGGGAGTAAAGTTAGGTTGACCATCAACAATGGATAATAAATCCCGCAATAATAATCCTTTTCGGTCATGCTTACTTCGATTAGATAATGCATCAAAACAATGCTGAATCAATTTTCTTAATTCCAATACCATTTTTGTATCAGCAATATCAGTAGATACTCGTTTTGGCCTTACAGGAGAAGGAGATAATGGTACCATTGAAGGCTCTGGCGGCAGCAACGATTCTTTGAATAAATCAATACCGCTATCCTCTTGAAATAATGTTTTATATTGTTCGTCAATCACGCTTAATTTAGCTGATAGTCGTTGGCGCTGTTGATCAATAAAATCAGGGGCACCAACTATGCGTTGGAAATTTTGAGTAGCAATATCAAAGCTCTTTAAACTTTCATCTAAATCCGTAACGAAAGGATAAAGAATGGCCTGAAGATGGCGACTAATTCTTTCATTTTCCGATAACGATTTATCAATCGAGGCAATCTGCCTATCTAATGCCGTATATTCCTCTTTTATCTTAGCTAAACATTTCAATAAAAAGGTTTGAAATGCCTTATATTGCAAGAAAGTACGGTAGTGTTGTACTAAATCAGCTATCCCCTCTATCAATTTTACCATTTGTGCCAAACGGTACTGATGTTTGGGTAATTGATCTAGCATTGTCGCACTTCGCTCGACAAGGGGAGAAATAGACCAGGTGTAAAAACCCTTGCCTGACTGCGCATCTAAACTTATGGCTTGTACTTGTTGTTTTCCGCTTAAAACTCGGGGAAGCCGCCCATGTTCTTGAGCCATCGCCACAGCAGCAGGCGTGTCAACGTCCACGCGAAAATCATCGATGACTAGCATTATTACAGGAATTAAGCGGCTTGCGGTAAGACGCCCTATTGGAGCAATGGAAGTGCTTCCTAACTCCTTTTTGCTAATTTTTCTAATCGGTTGAATAAACTGCGAATAAAATTCGCTTAAGGCCTCTACAAACTGCTTTGCATCCTCAGTACCTAATGTCTCAATTTTTTTTAGTACGCTCTCGCGGTCATGCTTAGGTAGCTGGCAAAAAATAACGATGATATCGATAATTGTACGCGGCGGATTATTTATTCCAGGTATATCGCTAAATACCCAAGCAGGAATTAGCGAGGGGATAGCCGGTTCTTTTGTAGTATCTGCATGAAGGACACTAAGCAATGCTGAATTTCGCTTTAATAATAGATTTAAAAATCCTATTTTATCAGCGATTGCTTCTGCCGCTTTTTCGTCGGGGAGCCCCTTGCGCTTGTAAATTAACTTTAAGATCCCTTGATCCATAATACGCAATACGTTGTGAGCGCTGGTTTTGATATCTCCTATCTTTAATTCGGATAGTTGTTCTTTTATATAAGCGGCTTTCAATGTTCGGATGTAAAGTTCTATCTGCCACACCATACTTAAAAGATTATTTTCAGAATTACTAATTTTAGACAAATAAGCAGGAGAATCGGGATTTAACAATTGGATGAGGAAAGTCTGTGCAATATCACAAAGCTTAATACACTCTGCCAAACTTAATGGAAAGCCTGTAGTAGGATTAATGGGATGTTGTAAATTCCACAATAAATTAGACAATGCAATAATAACGAACCGTGGAGCGCGTCGATTATTTAAATAATTATTTCGTTGATAAACAGATTCCATAAATGCAAAAACCCGTAAATCATCTTTAAACCCTTCCTCAATCGTTTCAATGGCATCAGGGATCGCAGCTTTTAAAAATAAAGCAATGGCATTACGTTCACGCTCAAGGGGCGTATCTTCTACAAAAGACGAATCCAAATCCTTACTCATTCTAAAAAAAGATGGTGCATAACAGAATTTAGCGTTTTCTCTCTCAGTAAGATCGGCACTACCCACTCCTAAATATTTAGAGAATGCCGTATTTTTCTCTGCAATTTCCGTTTCTCGAATTAAGTCCATAAAACGCTTAATCGTTGCCTCTTCATTCGATAAGGCACTCTCTTCCTTATTGGTAGGGATGATGAATGTTCCTACACACGCTTGCCGGGATTGTTCGAAATCAAGTCTTGCTGATGTAAACGTAGCTATTTGAGAAGCAATAACCTGGTAAGTTAATCCTATACCCACAATGGCTGTCTCAATAGCTATGGCCTGGAGATCCAATTGCTCAGGATTAAGTGCTGTATGTGCTTTGGCAGAACTGACAGCCGCTGTTTTCATAAGCGCTGCTTTCTTCTCTGGCGCGGCGTCAGATGCCTCAGGGTTATTTGCTGCAGCTCGTAAGGCTTTTTCGGTTATATCAATTGCTAACGGCATGTTAGTATCCCTCCCAACAGTCCTAGACAATGAGCAACCTTTAAATGCAACTGAATATTTATAAAGTCCTCTTGCTTTCCTAATGACTTTATAAATATTAGCTAAAAAGATTTGTATGCATGATATCGCAAGTTCAATATCGTTGCATCCTTAATAATTGCACTAGAAGGAGACAAAATGCAATAAAAATCAAATGAGAGAGTAAAATTTTCAATACCTGGTAATAGGCAACGTCCCTAAAGTTATCGCCGGGCTGCAAAAGCAATAAATGGGTCAAAATACACGCTTGATTTCGTTAAATAGAGCTTGCTATTCGCCTCAAT
>JAGVKL010000027.1 GCA_020050595.1 Legionellales bacterium | reverse complement strand
GGAGCAAAGCGGATTACGGGGTTTTTCAACGAATGATACGCTCCTCATATATATACCCAAGATACTTCAAAAATAGCATTTTGAAGTATCTTGGGTATATAACAACAAAAACAATAATAACGCGCAAACACAGTTGCATTCATCGGTCTTTAGAGCGTAATCCCCGTAATCCGCTTTGCTCCTTACGGGCTACGTTATATCGGGAGCTCAATTGTGTTTGAATTTGCGCCGATCCGTCAGAGCCCGTAAGGAGCGAAGCGGATTACGGGGTTTCTCAATGAATGATACGATCCTCATATAGAACAACAAAAATAATAATCCGCAAACACATTTGCATTCATTGGTCTTTAGAGAGTACTTCCCGTAATCCGCTTCGCTCTTACGGGCTACAAGCTACGTTGTGAAGCTTATGCCCTCTCCGTCTAGGCAAAGGCGTTAATACACGCAGCAATTAACGCGCCAGGAAAGATACCTAGGTATAAGAGCGATAAACTATTTAAGGAAAATAGGAGCTTTGCGCTGCGGCCTAGATCTATAGCGGCAGAATCCGAAGCCTCATCGAAATACATGATTTTAATAATCCGTAAGTAATAGAAAGCACCGACCACTGCAAACAAAAGACCTACCACAGCAACCCAGGTCATTTGAACATCAATCAAGGCTTTTAACACCAATAGCTTCGCAAAGAAACCTACAAGCGGAGGAACACCAGCCATTGATAACATAATAAGCATCATCATAAAAGCAAGCCAGGGACTTCGCTTGTTTAAGCCCTTTAAATCATCCACCGACTCTATTTCAACACCTGCGCGAGAAAGTAAAACAATCAAACCAAACGCTGCAGCTGACATTAATGCATAAACTAAAACATAATACAAAGCTGCCGCATACCCAGCTGTAGTCGCAGCAAGAATACCAAAGAGTGCATAGCCCATATGAGAAATCGCTGAATAAGCCAATAGGCGTTTAATATTGTTTTGAACAATGGCAAAGAGGTTCCCTATGACCGTTGATAACAATGCCATAACTAATACAATCTGCTGCCAAATAGCTGCCACATCATGCAAACCTAGCGTTAACAAGCGAAAAGCCATACCTAACGCTGCAATTTTAGGGGCCACACTAATAAATAGGGTTACAGAAGTGGGCGCACCTTGGTAAACATCCGGAGCCCACATGTGGAAAGGGACCGCCGCTAATTTAAAACCAACGCCTGCTAAAATAAAGACTAAGCCAAAGGAGATCAAGCCTTTTTGCGCTTGCCAGTTATTCGTCACCGTATTAGCAATATCAAGCAAATCTAATTTACCTGTCGCCCCATATAAAAGAGACATCCCATATAAAAGCATGCCGGAGGCAATGGCTCCCATCACAAAGTATTTCATAGCCGCTTCAGACGCATCACTATTGGTTCGGCGAATAGCGGTCATCGCATATAAAGGCAATGATAAAAGCTCTAACCCTAAATAAATGGTTAATAACGAATGCGCTGAAACCAAGGTCATCATACCTAAGGTAGAAAATAGGCCGAGAACATAATAGTCTCCTGTCGGCATTTGTCGCTCTTCTATATAATGTTTGGCATAGAAAAAGCATAAAAACACCGAGATACAAATAAAAACTTTCATTAATTGCGCCATATCATCGCTGATAAACAGGCCTTTTAAAATAACGGAGTGATATTGACCCACAAAAAGGAAACTGGTCACTCCGGCCAACACTAAGCCCGTTATAGCCAGGATGAAGGTTATTGCCTTCAAGCGATGCTGTAAAAATAAATCAGCGAGCAAGGTGATACAGGCAGTCGCTAAAATAATTATTTCGGGTAATGCTAAATGAATATTGTTTAATAATTCCATCATTTGTTTGCCTTTAATTACAATTTTGTTTTTTCAGCTTGGGCTAACGTATAGCTGACTGTTTGGTGAACATAATCCAGTACCGGCTTAGGATAAACACCCATGGCTACCACCATCACAGCTAATAAGACATAAGCACTTAGCTCAAATGGACAGAGGTCCTTCAGCTCGGCAACGCGCTTATTAGCAATAGGGCCAAAAACCACGCGCTTATACATCCACAAGGTATACGCAGCACCAATGATGAGCGTAGTCGCCGCCCAAAATGCGATCCAAAACCCTGCTTTTATACTGCCGAGAATCACCATGAACTCGCCCACAAATCCTGAGGTACCGGGCAATCCTGCATTGGCCATTGCAAAAAGCATAAAGAACGATGCAAAGACCGGCATGGTATTCACGATTCCACCAAAATCTTTGATCTGGCGAGTATGCATGCGATCATAAATATAACCAACCCCCGCAAACATAGCACTGGATATAAACGCATGGGAAATCATCACCACAATGGCACCTTCAAGGACTAATCCCGCATTCCTCAAGCTGGAGTGCTCAGCAATCGCATAAATGGCAAAACAACCCAAAGTTACAAATCCCATATGCGAAATTGAAGAGTAAGCAATAAGCCTTTTCATGTCTCGCTGAATAATCGCCACAAGACCAATATAAACAACCGCTATTAATGATAAAGCAACCATCACCATGGCGTATTGGTGTGAAGCATCAGGAACGATGGGCAAGGCAAAACGAATAAAGCCATAAGCACCGAGTTTTAATAAAATAGCTGCCAATACAATCGAGCCACCAGCAGGGGCCTCTGTATGTGCATCGGGTAACCAGGTATGTACAGGGAACATAGGGATCTTAATGGCAAACCCTAAGAAAAATGAAATGAAAATCAGGGTTTGCGCTGTCATCCCGAGTTTCACCGCATACATGGTTTCAATTTTAAATGAGCCGCCGATATAACCTAAATATAAAAAAGAGGCCAGCATCAATACCGAGCCTAAGAAGGTATAAAGAAAGAATTTAATGGCTGCATAAACGCGGTTGTCTGAGCCCCAAATACCGATAATAAGGTACATCGGGATTAAGGTTGCTTCCCAAAATATATAAAAAACGATCGCATCTAGTGCGGAAAATACGCCCACCAATAACCCTTGCATGATTAAGAAGGCAGCGAGGTATTGAGCTACCCGCTTTTTAATGCTCGACCAGGTAGCAAGAATAACTACCAAATTGGTAAAGACACTTAATACAATAAGCAGCAACGATAAGCCATCAATTCCTAAGCTGTACTGGATACCTAGTGAGGGCATCCAAGACATCTCGTCAATGTATTGCATACCTTCCTGGTTGACATTAAATCCAACCATTAAAGGCACACAAATAACCAAGGTTAATATCACCGTAAATAACGATAAATAGCGGGATACATTGGGGTTAGCATCATCTCCTGTCAGGAAAATAAATACGCCGCCAATAATCGGCAACCAGATAAGTAGATTAAGCAAATGATGCATACTTCACCTTATATGTTCAATAAATTATGCTTTTAATAATAACCAGCAAAGAAAAGCTACGATTCCAAATACCATAACGGTAATGTAATGATACAAATAACCATTCTGTAAATGCCGCCCTTTAGCTGCAAACCAGCGCACAGCATAAGCCGTGCCATTGACCACTAGTCCATCAATGAGCTTTTGGTCACCGATATTATAAAATACCCGGCCTAAAGCTTTAGAGCCCCGTACAAACACAAGCTCGTTAAACGCATCAAAGCCATATTTATTTAAAAGCAACCGGTAAATACCACCAAATGTCTTTGCCAAAAAGCCAGGAATGAAGGGTAAGGCAATATAACAAAGCCAAGCAAGGAAAATACCGCCGATGGTTAGCCAGAATGTTAACGAGTATATAGCATGCGACATCGTCTCAAACGGTGAGCTCACTTCTTTTGCTAATTCAGCCAGAACATTATGCTCAGGTAAGATAAAGAGCGAAGGACTTAACAAAGTAGGCATCTTAAATAACATCGGCATGTATAGGATATAACCCAAGATTACCGAAGGAATAGCAAGTATCACTAAAGGCAGCCAAACCACCCAAGGTGATTCATGGACATGGGAATACGTTTCTTCATCCATACGCGGTTGGCCATGGAAAGTCATAAACAAAGCGCGAAAGGTATACAAAGCGGTAACCATTGCTCCTACAACCACGCAGAAATAAGCATAAGAGCTGCCTGGAATCGTTGATAAGCCCACCGCTTCAATTACGGTATCTTTAGAATAGAACCCTGAAAAGGGAGGAATAGCACATAAAGCTAAGCTGCCCAGGAAGAAGGTTACATAAGTAATTGGCATTTTTCGCCATAAACCGCCCATTTTCCGCATGTCTTGTTCATGGTGCATGCCAATAATAACCGAGCCTGCGGCCAAGAATAATAACGCTTTAAAACAAGCATGGGTGGTCAAATGGAAAATACCCGCACTATACGCAGAGGCCCCCATTGCTGCCATCATGTAACCCAATTGGGACAATGTAGAGTAGGCAATCACCCGTTTAATGTCATTCATGACAATGCCTAAGATACCCGTAAATAAAGCACCGGTTGCACCGATAACTAAGACAAAACTTAAAGCTGTCGTTGATAACTCCATCAGCGGCGAAATACGAGCCACCATAAATACCCCTGCCGTGACCATGGTTGCCGCATGAATCAGTGCAGAAATAGGCGTAGGACCTTCCATGGACTCAGGCAACCAGACGTGCAACGGCACTTGTGCTGATTTACCCATGGCACCTACAAATAATAATAAACAAATGACGGTCACCAATGACCATGAATGACCGGCAAAGAGCTCAATGTGTTCGGCAGCTAAAGCATTCGAACCGCGGAAAACAACCTCATAATCCAAGCTGCCCACGTAAGCAAGAATAAGGCCAATGCCTAAGATAAAACCAAAATCACCAACGCGATTCACCAAAAATGCTTTTAAATTACCTTCAATCGCCGATTCTTTTTGATACCAAAAGCCGATGAGTAAATAAGAAACTAAACCCACACCTTCCCAGCCAAAGAATAATTGTAAAAAATTATTCGCCGTAACCAGCATCAACATCATAAAGGTAAATAATGAGATATAGCTGAAAAATCGCTGGTATCCATCATCGTCTGCCATATAACCGATGGTATAAATATGAACCAAGAAGGAAACAAACGTAACCACAATCAACATGATGGCGGTTAAGGGATCAATTAAAAACCCGATATGAAACGCAAAGGGAAAAAGATCACCCCCACTTGCCCAGGTGTATAAATTTTGATTGAGCGTAGATACATGACCGGTGAAGATAAGAAAGGCCACGTAAACGGATAAAATCAATGATAGCCCGACACCGGCTATCGTAACCGAGTGGGCACCCACATGACCTATTTGTCGGCGAAAAAAGCCTGCAATAATTGAGCCTACCAGCGGCGCCAAAACAATGATTAAACAACACTGTAAAATACTCACGTTGTTACCCTTTTAAGTGATTCATCTTGTTAACATCAATATTGCCTCTATTACGATAAAGCAACATTACAATAGCAAGACCAATAGCTGCCTCTGCGGCAGCTACGGTCAAAATAAAAAATACAAAGACCTGGCCTGCAATACCCCCATAATACTGAGAAAACGCCACGAAATTAGTATTGACAGCTAAAAGCATTAACTCAATACAAACCAATAGGAGGATGATATTCCGCCGATTTAAAATGATTCCCACGAGGCTTAAGCTAAATAAAACCACGCTTAGTAATAAATAATTTGTTATGGGTACCATATACTGCTTCCTCTGTTCGTTAGGTTAAAACGGCCTGAAGTATCGTCATTTTTTGATAACCGTAGCCCGGTTGCTTGCAACCGGGAAAGTTGCTGAAGTTCCCGGTTGCAAGCAACCAGGCTACGGCTTAAAAGTGACGAGAACCCTCGAGTCACATCAACCCAACCTACTCTGATTTCATTTTAACTAATCTCACTCGCTCATCGCGGCGCGTCATAATTTGTTGCACAATATTTTGTTGTTTTGAGCGAATAGGGTTACGATGAACGAGCGTAATCGCTGCAACAATAGCCACCAATAAAATCACCGCCGCTAATTCAAACGCAAGCACATAATCGGTATACAACACCATGCCTAAGGCTTCTGTATTTGATAAAACAGGCCCGTTAGCAAATTGATTAGCTGCTTCTTGTTTAATCGCAACTGCTTCATAAATAGGGGCGGGGATCGTTATAAACAATAGTCCGGTTAAAACCGCGACCAAGAGCAAACCAAACGGTAAATAGCGCATGAAATGTTTTTTCATGGATTCTATATCGATATTGAGCATCATAATGACGAATAAAAATAGCGTCATCACCGCACCTACATAAACCAAAACTAAAATGAGCGCTAAAAATTCTGCCCGGACTAAAATCCAAAGCACCGCACTTGCAAAAAAGGCTAATACTAAAAACAGCACACAGCGGACTGGATTATTTTGCGTAATCACCATCACTGCAGATGCCACAGTAATGGCCGCAAATAAATAAAAAACAACTTGTGGTAAAAAATCGTGCATTCTAAACCCCGTTAACGATACTTTTCATCGAGAGCCCGATCTGCGGCTAATCTTTTTTCCATGAGATCACCGACAGCCAATAATTTTTCTTTGGTCATGATGTTTTGACCGCGTTCACTAATATGATAATGATGAATGGGGGTCACTACGATGGAATCCACAGGACAAGACTCTTCACACAATCCGCAATTAATGCATTTAAACATATCAATATCATAACGAGTCGTACGTCTTGAGCCATCAGCGCGAGGCGCAGATTCAATAGTAATCGCCAACGCAGGACATACTGCCTCACATAATTTACAAGCGATGCAACGCTCCTCACCATTGGGATAACGGCGAAGTGCTAAAAGCCCCCGGAAACGTGGTGATAGAGGCGTCTTTTCTTCAGGGAATTGCACGGTAAATTTTTTCTTAAAGAAATATTTACCGGTCAATTTCAACCCTGACAAGAGTTCCAGCAGCAAGAAGCTGCGTACATAATGTTTAAAATATAAATAGGCTTTTTTCATCAGCTTGCTCAGTAGGTCTTAAAACCACGGTTTTACTTTAGTAATCACCATAAGGGCCGTAACAATAACCCAAACAATGGTTACAGGAATTAACACTTTCCAGCCTAACCGCATTAATTGGTCATAACGGTAGCGCGGAAACGTTGCCCTTATCCATAAATAAACGAATAAAAAGAAACTAATTTTCAAGAAAAACCAAAGGATGCCCGGGACAAAGAAAAACACATCATTAAGCATCGGTATCCCTTGAAAAGGCGATAACCATCCCCCTAAAAATAACACGGTCATAACCGCTGAAATTAAAATCATATTGGCATATTCAGCCAAGAAAAACATGGCAAAACCAATCGCAGAATATTCCACATGAAAGCCTGCCACGATTTCAGACTCACCTTCGGCCAAATCGAATGGTGCTCGGTTGGTTTCAGCAATACCCGCTATCCAAAATACGATGAATAAAGGCAATAACGGCAAAAACCACCAGTGCCAAATACCGCCCTGCTGCGATAACACAATCTCGTTTAAATTCATGCTGCCTGCCGCTAATAAAACCCCTACAAAGGCAAAACCCATGGCAATTTCATAAGAAACCGTTTGTGCAGCGCTACGTAAAGCACCTAACATGGCGTATTTTGAATTGGACGCCCATCCTGCAATTAAAATTCCATAAACACCCAAGGAGCTCATGGCAAATAAATACAATACTCCCGCATTAATATTGGCTAGTACCATCGCTTGCTGAAAAGGTATAACTGCCCACCCAGCCAGAGCAGGGGTTAAAGCAAACATAGGTGCAATAATAAAAAGATACTTATTAGAGCGTGTAGGAATAATAATTTCTTTCAAAATTAATTTGATAATATCCGCAAACGGCTGCAATAGCCCACGGAACCCTACGCGATTGGGGCCAATACGTATTTGAATATAGCCAATCACTTTACGCTCGGCATACGTCAAATAAGCAACAGCGATTAACAATGGCAATACAATAGCCAGAATCTTAATAATGTTCCAAAGTAGTATACTGATATCTTGTAGCATAGTTGTACTTACCTATTGCGATGCTTTTATTGTTATTGCAGCAAAAGCCTGCCCTAAATCTACTGTTTCTGACATAGCATTGGCTACCCATACAACATCAGGGGCTACCCGCTCATCTCGTTTAAGCGGCAATGTTATCTCAATATCCCCTTGAGATACAGTAGCTGTTTGCTCTAATTTCAAATCATCTGCTGTCTTAGGATGAATGCGAATACATGCCGTCTCTGCCGTTGCACATTCTTGTAGCGCCGTTGAGTGGCGAACAATCATATCACCGCGGTACAAAGGCCACTCCCCTACACGAACTAACCGCTCACGAGGAACTGGCAAAGATTCTGGGTAAAAAGGGATATACTTCATTTCGCTTGCCATATCGACATGCATTTTAATTTCTTTTAACACATCTTCTGATGATTCGTAATCAAACCCTTTTACTTGAAGCAGATTTCCCAAAACCCTGAGAATTTTCCATGCAGGACGAGCCTCACCATGCGGTGCTAACGCGCCTTTAAACGATTGCCAAGTACCATCTAGGTTTACATAAGTACCTGAGGTTTCTGCATAAGGAGCAATGGGTAAAATGACATCCGCATACTCTTGAATAGAATCATTCTCATAGGCCGAAAACATCACCACAAACTCAGCCGCTAACATGGATTGGCGTGCACGATAGGGATTAGCAAAATCAAATCCTGGCTCCACGCCCATTAAAACATACCCTTTTAATTTGGCCTCCAATGCTTTTTGTACATCAAGACCCGGGTGATCAACTGTTTTTCCAGCCACGGTACGGTGGGGAATCATACCCGCAACCCAAGCGCCACTACTGTTAGCTCCGTTAGTAAAGCGAACGGTGCGAGCGTCCGTAAACGCTTCAATCAGCGACACGAGTGTGCGGATTAAAGCGGCATCAGGATGATTTTCACAAAGCGCGCCGGTAACAATAGCAGCCTTCCCTTCTTTCAATGCTTTTGCGATGGCCTTCGCAGTCTTATCAGGCTTTAATCCAATTAATAATTTTTGTACTTCTTCTGGTAAAACGCTCTCTTTAGCTACCAAGGCTTGTACTAAGGTAGCCAACTGCATCGGCATATCTTGCGGCGAAACAATCATTTTTTGCGCTACGTCGAAGTGGTAATCGTAATCCACCGGATTTAAAGCAAAAATGGCTGCGCCGTTGCGAAAAGCCTTGCGTACGCGAAGACCTGCTAAGGGAATTTCTTTATGAATATGGCAGCCCAATAATAAAATAGCATTTTGATTTTCAAGTTCAGCATAGGGTAAAGAACCTAATGGCATCATTGCTTGCCCGTCTTGATCGCGAAAATCAACTTGCTGCAGCCGATGATCAAGGTTATTGACATGCATGCCGCGCATTAATTTTTGCAATAAATATAATTCCTCTAGCGTGGACGAGGCAGATGCAAAGGCCGCTAACTGTTCTGGGCCATGCTGATTGACTACTTTTGCCATACCGTCTGCTGCAAATTTTAAAGCGGTTGGCCAATCAACGGTCTCCCATTGGCCATTGCGTTTAATCATCGGTTGGCTAGCGCGCGCTTCGTGATTTAAACCAATATAACTAAAGCGATCTCTATCAGAGAGCCATGTTTCATTAATCGTTTCATTTTCTTTGGGTACAGCACGCATTAAACGATCGCGCCTAACGTGTAAGAAAACATTTGATCCTACGCAATCATGCGGCGCAATACTCTCGTGCTGCGTCATCTCCCAAGCTCTTGCTGTAAACCGATAAGGTTTGGATGTTAAAGCACCCACGGGGCAGAGATCGATAATATTTCCAGACACTTCAGACTGAAGGCTGTGTTTGATATACGTACCAATTTGCATAGCTTCACCGCGCCCGGTAGCACCGAGTTCGCGTAACCCCGCAACTTCATCGCCAAAACGCACACAGCGTGTGCAATGAATGCAGCGAGTCATTTCTGTCGAAATTAAAGGACCTAAATCATCATCTTCAACAGCGCGTTTGGTTTCATGATAAGTAGATTCATCTTCACCAAACCCCATTGAAATGTCTTGCAGCTCACATTCCCCGCCTTGATCGCAGATGGGGCAATCTAAGGGATGGTTGATTAATAAAAACTCCATAACCGCCTCTTGTGAACGCACGGCTTCTTGAGATTTTGTAAATACTTTCATACCATCGGTTATAGGCGTCGCACAGGCCGGTACCGTTTTACGGCTATTTTCCACCTGGACTAAACACATGCGGCAATTGGCAGCTACCGATAATTTTTTATGGTAGCAAAAACGAGGAATATAAATTCCTGCCTCATCAGCCACTTCGATGATCATTTTACCGTTTTCTACCTCAAACGTTTTACCGTCAATTTCAATGTTTGCCATTGTTAACCTTCTAATAAAAAATCATTTGTACGGTACAATTTTTGAAAGCGTCGTCTTTGCGAGCAAAGCGAAGCAATCCAGTGGCTTTGATGTAGTTAAGGTCACTGGATTGCTTCGTCGCGGTGCTCCTCGCAACGACGCTTTCAAAAAATTGTACCGTACAGAGTAAAAAATCACACGCTTACACTCGAACGTTTATGCTTAACAAAATAGTCAAATTCTTTCTTAAAATGCTTTACAAAACTTTGTACGGGCCAAGCAGCCGCTTCCCCTAAAGCACAAATGGTCCGACCTTCGATGTTATTCGCTACATTTACTAATTTTTGAACATCACCAGGCTCACCGTGGCCTTCTTTAATGCGGTGCAACAAGCGAACAAGCCAACCCGTGCCTTCACGGCAAGGCGTACATTGGCCACACGATTCATCCATATAGAATTCGGAGATACGATAAAGCGCATCCACCATACAAGTGGTTTCATCCATAACAATCACAGCACCTGAACCTAAACCTGAACCCGCTTTCTGAATAATGTCGTAATCCATATCCAAGGTCATCATCACATCCCCAGGCAAGACCGGCATGGATGTTCCACCAGGAATCACTGCTTTAATACGCCGACCGTCCCGCACACCACCTGCTAACTCTAATAAGGTTTTAAAGGGCGTGCCCAGTGGAATTTCAAAGTTCCCAGGCTTATTTACATGGCCGCTCACGCTAAAACATTTCACTCCGCCATTGTTAGGTTTACCCAGGTTTAAAAACCATTCTCCACCCTTTTCCATGATCACAGGCACTGAAGCAAAGGTTTCCGTATTGTTAATCGTTGTAGGTTTACCATATAAACCATAATTAGCGGGGAAAGGTGGCTTAAACCGAGGTTGACCTTTCTTACCTTCTAATGAATTTAATAAAGCCGTTTCTTCGCCGCAAATATAAGCACCTGCGCCTAGGTGGTTATAAAGATCAAAATCAACCTTGGAATCTAAAATATTTTTTCCTAGAAGCCCCGCTTCGTAAGCCTCTTTTAAAGCACCTTCGGTCCGTTCAAAAGGCTCAAAGAATTCACCTCGGATATAGTTATAGCCAACCGTTGCCCCCATGACATAACCGGCAATAGCCATTCCTTCGATAAGCTGATGAGGATTGTATCGTAAGATATCTCTATCTTTACAGGTACCAGGCTCCCCTTCATCAGAATTACAGACCACATACTTTTGTATAGGGGCATTGCGATTCATGAAGCTCCATTTTAAGCCTGTCGGGAAACCAGCGCCTCCGCGGCCACGCAAAGCGGATTTTTTTAATTCATCGATAATTTGTTGTGGCGGTGTTTGCTCTTTCAAAATACGCCGCCAGGCACTGTAACCACCCACACTTTCGTAAGCCTTCAACGTCCAGGGCTCAGGCAAGTGTAAAGTACGATAACAAACTTGATTTAATTCAACCATGGCCTTCTTCTCTACTGATACTGTGCCAAAACCTCATCTACTTTTTCAGCAGTGAGATTTTCATGATAATCTTTGTCGACTTGCATCATTGGAGCGTTAACGCAAGCACCTAAGCATTCGACCGAACGGAGTGTAAACAACCCATCTGCCGTTGTTTCACCTAACTTAATACCTAATTTTTTCTCTAAATGCTCAACGATGGCTTTTGAATCACGTAACTTGCATGAAATATTGGTGCAAACATTAATACAATGCCGCCCCACAGGTTTATGTTCATACATCGTGTAAAATGTTGCTACTTCATATACCGCAATAGCAGGCATATCTAAATAGTCCGCGACCGCATCCATGGATGCTTGTGTAAGATAGCCTTGCTCTTCTTGAACAATCATCAAAGCACTCATCACAGCGGATTGCCGTTCCGTTTTCGGATATTTAGCTATCCAATCGTCAATTTTTTTAAGGCCGGCAGCACTTACAAATTGCCGGATTAACTTCGTTGAATGGAGAGACATTGTTTTTTCAACCTTTTATATGCTTACTATTACCTATCAATTTCGCCAAATACGATGTCCTGACTCGCTAAAATAGCAACGCCATCCGCTAACATATGGCCTTTAACCATCTCATCGTAACTTGATAAATGCGCAAACCCCGGCGCACGAATTTTCATACGATAAGGTTTATTCGCACCATCAGAAACAAGATAAATACCAAACTCACCTTTAGGCGCTTCAACAGCGCTATACACTTCACCTCGCGGCAAGCAAAAACCTTCGGTAAATAATTTAAAATGATGGATCATGGCTTCCATGTCGTGTTTCATTTCTAAACGCGTGGGAGGTGTAATTTTATGATCGTCAATACGTACTGGCCCTGGGTTAGCACGCAGCCACTCAATACATTGCCTAACAATTAAATTGGACTGCCGTAGCTCTTCAACACGAACCAGATAACGATCGTAACAATCACCTGTTTTTCCTACCGGTATATCAAACTTCACTTTATCATAGGCTGCATAGGGTTGTTTTTTGCGAAGATCCCAAGCGACTCCCGACCCTCTAAGCATCGGCCCGGTGAATCCCCATTGCAACGCTTTTTCAGGAGAAACAACCCCAATATCTACGGTACGTTGTTTCCAAATACGATTATCTGTTAAGAGTGTTTCATACTCATCCACACAGCTAGGAAAACGCTCGGTAAAAGCCCAAAGAAAATCAAGCAAACTGCCTTGACGATCGGCATTCATCTTTTCTATTTCGCGATCATTATGCCAACGAGAAGGCTTGTATTGCGGCATACTGTCCGGCAGATCACGCGCCACGCCGCCTGGTCGATAATAAGTGGCATGCATGCGCGCACCTGAGACAGCTTCATAGCAATCAAATAAATCTTCCCGCTCGCGAAAGCAGTATAAGAAGACCGTCATCGCGCCAATATCCAATGCCGTAGCGCCTAACCAGAGCAAATGATTCAGAATGCGGGTAACTTCATCAAATAGGGTACGGATGTATTGCGCCCGAATGGGCGCTTCTATACCAAGCAATTTCTCGATTGCCCGAACATAGGCATGCTCGTTACACATCATCGAGACATAATCTAAGCGATCCATGTAACCAATGCTTTGTAAATAAGGTTTGGTCTCAGCTAATTTCTCGGTAGCACGATGCAACAATCCAATGTGGGGATCAGCACGTACAATCGTCTCCCCCTCAAGCTCTAATACTAAACGCAATACGCCGTGAGCGGCGGGATGCTGAGGGCCAAAATTCAGCGTGTAATTTTGTAATTCAATCATTTCTTTGCCCCCTGATATTCTTCAAGCCCAAGGTAGCGATTGTCATTACGAATGACCTTAGGCACTGAGATGCGCGGCATAATATCTACCGGCTCGTAAATCACTTTTTTCAAGTGGGCGTCATAACGCATTTCAACGTGGCCGCTTAAAGGAAAATCTTTACGGAAAGGATGGCCAATAAAACCGTAATCCGTCAGAATGCGGCGCAAATCAGGATGACCATCAAATAGAATCCCATATAAATCATAAGCCTCTCGCTCATACCAATTTGCAGCAAGCCAAATATCGTGGATGGAAGGGATGATTAAATGACTCTCCTCAAGAAAAACCTTAACACGCAAACGGTGATTTTTTTTGGTTGATAACAAATGATAAACCACCGCAAAACGTGGCTTATCGAAAATGAAGGCTCTTGACTCCTCTGCTTCAACCGCACGAGAAAACCCTTGTTCGGTGGCTTCTTCTGTTTCCCAATCATATTCACCATAGCGAAGGTAATCGACACCGCATAAATCAATTAATTGATCAAAAGCGAATTTTTTACTATCGCGTAAATGGTATAAAACACTCTTAAGGTTATTTGCATCACACTCCACGGTGATTTCACCATGAGCTTGGCTAATAGATAATAGCGAGCTTGCTAACTCTTTCTTTAAAAGCTCCACCAAGTCATCTAATTTTGTCATCTAAAGCACCTGTGCTTACTGGTTACGATTTAAATTTCAATGATTGCTTTATGTCGTATCTTGTTTTGTAACTGGATAATCCCATAAAGCAATGCTTCCGCGGTAGGAGGGCAGCCAGGAACATAAATATCCACTGGCACAATACGATCACAACCACGCACTACAGAATACGAATAGTGGTAATAACCTCCACCGTTGGCACATGAACCCATGGAGATAACCCAACGCGGCTCTGGCATTTGATCGTATACTTTGCGTAACGCTGGCGCCATCTTATTACATAATGTCCCAGCAACAATCATGACGTCCGATTGACGAGGACTCGGCCTAAAAATCACGCCAAAGCGATCCAAATCATAGCGCGCAGCACCCACATGCATCATTTCTACTGCACAACAAGCCAAACCAAAGGTCATGGGCCACATAGAACCACTGCGTGCCCAACCCACCAATTTTTCAATGGTGGTGGTTGTGTAGCCTTCTTTTTGTAATTCGGCACCCGCTATCATTTTATTCCCACTCCAATGCTCCACGCTTCCACTCATAAATAAAACCAATGACTAAGAGCCCTAAAAATAACATCATAGCCGTAAAACCAAACCAACCGATTTTACGCAAGACTAAAGCCCAGGGAAAGAAAAAAGCAGTCTCTAAATCAAAAATAATAAACAAAATCGCCACCAAGTAAAATCGCACGTCAAACGGGATGCGTGATGATTCAAAGGCGGGGAACCCGCACTCATAGGGGGCGTTTTTCTCCGCATCAGGTTGATGTGAAGACAACAAGGAGCCTACACCTAGCATAGCTAATGCCAAGCCTAAGCCTACAATAATAAAAACGAGAACGGGTATATATTGAGATAGCATTATTTCGCTCGTATTTGGTGCCGAAGGCCGGACTCGAACCGGCACAGCTTACGCCACCGCCCCCTCAAGACGGCGTGTCTACCAATTTCACCACTTCGGCAATCGGGTATTATTTTTCGCTTACTCTTTTTTACTTTCAACTGGCACAGGAATTTTACTTTCAGGTGCACTAGTTTGCTGAGGAATTACTTGTTGTTCTGCCTTCCGGTATTGATTAGCCACCATAGAAGACAAAGACAAGCTGGTAATAAAAAAAGCTAAGGCCAAGCCGCCTGTTAATTTAAACAGAAAGCTACCTGTGCCCTGGCTACCAAATACCGTGTTTGAAGCGCCAGAACCAAATGCCGCACCAATATCGGCACCTTTCCCGTGTTGAATAAGTACCAAGCCAATGATAGCTGTGGCAATTAACACGTGAACTACTAATAACAATTGATACATTTTACTATTTCCGCAAATTGTTGTGCATTTAAGGATGCACCGCCAACTAAACCACCATCTATATCAGGCATTGCAAACAGCGCTTCTGCATTTTTTTCGTTAACGCTGCCGCCATATACAATAGGTAACTGACTTGCATCGCTTTCATTAAACTTAGCAGCGAAACCACGTATAAATTCATGGACAGCCTGAGCTTCTGTAGGCGTTGCCGTTTGGCCTGTACCTATAGCCCAAACGGGCTCATAAGCAATTATGCAATCCTTGAAAGGCTCTGCCATCGCTTGAGTTATCGCTAATAATTGTCGAGACAATACTTGCTCAGTTAACCCTTCTTCGCGCTCTTTAAGGGTCTCGCCCACGCAAAGAACCGGTATCATATCATGATCTTTTACATGGTGGAATTTTTCCGCGATAAATTTTTCATCTTCATGAAACAATTGCCTTCGCTCGGAATGTCCTACTAAAACATAGCGGCAATCATATTCTTTAAGCATGGGGCCTGATAGTTCTCCGGTAAATGCACCGGCATCCTTAGGGTAAACATTTTGCGCGCCCAAACGAATAGGACTTTGCGCTAAGAGCTGTTGCGCTAGTGGTAAGTAAATAGCTGGAGGGAAAACGACACATTGCGCTTGGCTTTGTTTAGGTAATTCGGCAAATAAGGTATTTAATAAATGCGTGGCTTGTTCAATACTGCCATTCATTTTCCAATTACCCATTACCCACTTATATCTCATAGTCATTCCTTATCATTTTGTAACAGTTACCCAACTTTAGCCCTTTTTTCCAATTCCTGTGGCTTAGCCCAAGAGATCCTTCGCTTTGCTCTGGATCTGATGGATCGTGACTTTTTAAACCGTAGCCTGGTTGCTTGCAACCAGGGACTTTTAAGTATTGATGCAAGTTATGGCATGCTTTCCTGGTTGCAAGCAACCAGGCTACATTGTTTAACAAAAAGTGACGATACCTCAGGCTCTGGATGACAGGTGTCTTTTCCGATGTTTGTCCCAACGGGTCTTAGTTACTCACTACGACCATATTCTGCGTAATCATAGTTTGTATAAATTCCTCTATATCTTCTCTTAATTGTTCTTCGCTCACTTCATAACGCTCCTTTAGATAATAATAAATGCTTTCTAAAGTAGCTGGTTTTTCTACAAGGCGATTCCATAAATCGGTTCCCACCGAATTCATGGAGTAGAATCCACCACCGTTAGGATCCATCATCACCAAATCATTTTCAATATGGGTATATACTACCTCTGGATTAATGGATAATGTGCTCGATAAATGTAGACTTTCCATTCTAGACTCCTTGTTTGAAATCGTTGACAATTGGACGATATCATAGCCGACTAGTCAAGACATTCTTCACCTATGAAAAAAACTAAACTATCTAAATTATTATCGTTTTGGCGCCTATCATTTAAGCAAAAAATCTTGTTTGTGCTCAATATCTTGCTTTGCGGTATAGCACGAGCTGCGGTTAAAACCCTGCCTTTTTCTTACATCAAACCCTATTTTGGCCTATTCCATAAAACAACGATTGTGTCTCAGGTCGTTTCTTCCAAAGAGTTGCGGTATGCTATACAAATTGGTAAATCGATTCGTCTCGCGGCCAGATATACCCCATGGAATTCAAATTGCTTAACGCAAGCGATGGTGGCTAAGTTTTGGTGTAGTTTATTTAAAATACCTTACGTTTTTTATATAGGCTTTGCAAAATCTCAACAATCCCCCTCCGGTTTTACAGGCCATGCTTGGATTACCGCAGGCCCTGTTGCTATAACTGGGGGACATGGGTTTAAAAATTACCGTGTTATTTCAGCCTATTTTCATCGTTACCAAAAAATGTTGTGAATTAGGGCTGTTAAGATTAGTATATATCCCAGTAAATTCAACCCTCATGGAACGAGTATCATGTATTATTATCAAGCCTTCCAACTTCCGGTCCTAAGTGAACTAAAATTTCCTGAATTATTAAGTACTTCAAAACCACCATGCATTGACTCTGCTGTTACTATTAAATGGGGAAAGGTTGACGCCGAAGGGCTGCCTTCTGCCACGGCGTGCGGATTATATTATCAGGCAAAAGAAGCTGAGCTTTGGCTCAACATTCCCAACGTTGCTCGCTTTTTAATAAAAAATGGCAGTGAAATTATCATCCATCCCACCGAAACAATTGATGAAACTAGCCTTCGTGTATTTGTATTAGGCTCTTGCATGGGAGCTTTATTAATGCAGCGCAATTTATTTTTATTGCATGGCAATGCAATAAAAATAGGAGATAGCGGGGTTGCTTTTGTCGGACAATCAGGGGCAGGGAAGTCAACCTTATCTGCTGCATTTTTTAAACAAGGTTATCCTATACTAGCTGATGATATTTGTGCCATTAATACAAAAGGGGAAATAACCCCTAGCTTTCCTCAAATCAAATTATGGCAAGATGCCGCCCTTGCATTAGGCATAGAAACCTCCTCTTTAAGAAAAATTAGGCCAAGCATTGAAAAATTTGGCGTCCCCTTAAGCGACCAATTTCACAAGGATCCATTACCGCTTAAGGTCATTTATATCTTATGCTCCCACAATAAAGATGAATTTTGTTTTGAAACAATTGACGGTGTACAAAAATTAAAGCCCATAAAAAATAACACTTATAGACAGCTCTATGCCAAAGGCTTAAAAAAAGAAAAAATTTACTTCTTACAGTCAGCCAACATCGCTAATCACACTCATATCGTTAGAATTTTAAGACCTAGTGAAGGATTTAAGCTAAACGAGCTAACCGACTTAATTAAGCAAGATTTAATCGCTCGAGGTCTATCCGATGAGCGATTCTAAAGGCATTTTTTGGCCGGCATCCTATCCTAAATGCAATATGGCTCTTTAAATGAATATGACATTTTCCAAAGCATATAAAATGTTTACGCTTTTTAAAGAGCTCTTTAACTATAAACCGTTTAACATGCTGTTAACGCTTATGCTCATGCTAATTAAAAATATTAGCGCAGGCATTAGTCTTTTACTGATTTTACCTTTGCTGCAAGTGAGTGGATTCCTCACCGGCCCTCAAGGAAATTACGGCATTACTGCGCTACTGGTTAAAGGTTTTGCCCTGTTGCATCTCCCGCTTAATTTATCTTCAGTTCTTTTAAGTTATATTGTGATTATCAGTACTATCGCTGGTATTCACTATGCTGAGCAGCTGCTTAGCACCACACTACAACATAATTATATTCATCACTTGCGAGAAATGCTTTACCGCCATATCGCTTATACTCAATGGCTATTTTTTATTAAACAAAAAATGCCTGATCTGGTACATCGCCTAACTACACAGGTTCAAACCGTCAGCAGCGCTAATTTTCAGCTACTGCATTTAATCAATCATCTCATTTTACTTTTTGTTTATATAACATTGGCATGTCTTTTATCCTGGCAAATGACCTGCCTTGCCATAGGTTGTGGCGTTTTATTATTAAGCTTCATGCTGCCGCTTCATAAACGCACCTCCCAAAGCGGCCATTATTATTTAACAAAAAATCGTACTATGACCCAAGCCATCATAGAGCAACTTGCCGCGTTAAAAATGATAAAAAGTGCGGGGGCAGAAGAGCGATTTGTCGCTAAAACCTTAGAAATTAGTTCCCTCATTGAACGAGAAAACAAACGGCTAATCCAGATGACTGCGGCAACAAAATTAGTGTATAGCATTGGTTCCGTTATGGTTTTTAGCCTATTGTTATATGTTGCTATGCAAATATTAAAGTTGCCCGCACCATCGTTAATTTTATTATTACTCATCTTTGTCCGTATCTTACCTATGGTATCCACTACCCAACAATGTTACCAACGCTTGTTGCATCAATTGCCCGCTTACGAAGATATAAAAAAACTACTGGAACAAATGCAACGCCATCAGGAAACATTTGCTGTACCGTACGATTTTGCTGAAATAGGCGTCGTTGCGAGTACAGCGAAGCAATCCAGCAGCCTTGATGCGATGAAGGACTGTGCCAAAGTCACTGGATTGCCTCGCCGCGATGCTCCTTGCAACAGCACTTTAAGCTTTACTTTAGCGTTTCAAAAAGAAATTCGCTTAAATCAAGTCAGTTTTGCTTATATTCCAAATCATTTTATTATCAAAAAGCTCTCTTTACGCCTTAAAAAAAATACAACCACCGCTATTATTGGCCCTTCTGGTGTAGGCAAATCAACCCTTGCTGATCTTATTGTTGGCTTACTCGAACCTACCGAGGGTGAAATCTATATCGATAATCAACGCTTAACCCCAAAGAACAACGCTTTTTGGCGCCAATCTATTGCCTATGTAACGCAAGATAATTTTTTATTTAATACGTCTCTTCGTGAAAATTTAGAGCTTTTCTCAGGGCCTCAGCCCGATGAGAAACTATGGGAGATCCTAAAGGCAGTCGATGCTAATTTTGCCATTAAATTTGCCCAAGGACTTGACACTCCCTTAGGTGATAGAGGCGTATATCTTTCAGGCGGAGAACGCCAACGCATTGCTATTGCCCGTGCCTTATTAATGCAGCCCCAATTATTGATCTTAGATGAGAGTACCAATGCTCTGGATAAGGAGTCCATTCAAAACATTCAAACTATCCTTAAAACACTCCAAGGAACCACCACCATTCTCATCATTTCGCATCAAATTGAAATGAGTGAATTTGCCGATCAAAAAATAGGGTGTGTTAATAATTCTACTACCGAACTGCTCTTCCAATGAGGTAAAACATGAAGTTAGCTACTGATTCTTCGCTTAAAACATGGTCTTTGACCAAACGACAATTATGCGACGTAGAATGTTTATTAAACGGCGCGTATGCTCCCTTACCAGGTTTTCTCAACCAAGATGATTATGAATCTGTTTGTACCACTATGCGTTTGACAAACGGCTCGTTATGGCCGATGCCTATTACGTTAGATGTGTCTCAACATTTTGCCGATCAACTGCAATTAGGTGAGGCTATTTTACTGATTGATGACGAAAATACCCCTTTAGCTACCTTAACGATTGATTCGATTTGGCATCCTAATAAAGAAAAAGAAGCACAACGTATCTTTGGCACGACCGATAAAAAACACCCCGGCGTACATTATCTTTATGAGAAAGCAGGCAGTATCTATCTGGGAGGAAAGCTTAAAACCATCAATCTCCCAAGCCATTATGACTTTATTCAATATCGCCATACGCCAGAGCAATTAAAAGAAACATTTAAGCTTTACGGATGGTCTAGAATCGTTGCCTTTCAAACCAGAAACCCCATGCATCGAGCGCATTATGAATTGACTCAACGAGCTATTAAAGCACTCGATGCTCATTTACTCATTCATCCTGTCGTAGGCATGACTAAGCCTGGCGACATCGAATACATCACTCGCGTACGATGCTATGAGCAAATTCTTAAGCAATACGAAAACCTAAGCGCTCTATTGAGCCTATTACCCTTAGCTATGCGAATGGCTGGCCCCAAAGAAGCGCTCTGGCATGCGATCATTCGCAAAAATTATGGGGTAACTCATTTTATAATAGGGCGCGATCATGCGGGCCCCGGCCTTAATAGTGAAGGGCGCCCTTTTTATGATCCCTATGCGGCTCAGCAACTTGCTAACGATTATGCCGAGGAAATTGGCATCGAGATGCTTAGCTCATCCTCTATCGTTTATGCCAAAGAAAAAAACGCTTTTTTAACGCAAGAAGAGGTCATGCCCGACGATACTATTGAAGATATCTCAGGTACAGAGCTTCGTAACCGTCTACAAAAAGGTTTGCCGATTCCAGACTGGTTTTCGTTTAAAGAAGTTATTAACATTTTACAACAACAATACCCCCTTCGGCAGGAGCAGGGCTATACTCTTTTTTTTACTGGTCTCTCTGGGGCAGGCAAATCAACTTTAGCTAAGGCTGTTCAGGCAAGATTATCAGAAGCAGGTCAACAAGTAACCTTATTAGATGGTGATATAGCCCGTAAGCATTTGTCCAATGAGCTTGGCTTTTCTAAAAAAGATAGAGACACTCACATAAAACGCTTAGCGTTTGTCGCCGCAGAAATCACCCGACATCGAGGGGTAGCTATCTGCGCTGCTATTGCCCCTTATGAGGAAACCCGTCAAGCTGTACGCGATCTGATAATACCTCATGGCGGCTTTATTGAAATTTATGTCTCCACGCCTATTGAGGTATGTAAAAAAAGAGATGTTAAGCATTTATATAAAAAGGCCGAACTAGGCCATATTTTAGAATTTACAGGCGTTGATCACCCCTATGAGCCACCCCAAAATCCTGAGCTTGTGATTGACACATCGAAGGTAAGTGTAACGGATGCGGTTGAAATCATCTTCACTAAAATAGCTGAGCTCGGCTTCAAACAACGGACACACTCCTTCGCCTAACTCACCGATGTAAATTGTTTGTAGCTATTCAGGTTGATAGTAGGAAACGTCATCCTTGGCCGCCGTCATTTGAAATTTTCAGAACAATTGTCCTTCAATTATTTTAATTTGGTCCGTCAGCTGCTCTGCATGCTGCGCGACTAACTCATGCTCATTTCCTTCGACCATGATCCTTAAAATAGGCTCTGTCCCTGAAGGACGGAGTAAAACTCTACCATCCCCTCGCAATTTCGTACTCAAATTTTCCACGGCTGCTAAGACCTGCTCATTTTGAGAAAGAGCGGCTGCTTTGGTTGTTTTTAAATTGATTAAGGTTTGGGGTAATAATTTAACGCCTTCACATAACTGTTCCAGCGTTTTTTCTTGTTTTACCATAATATTTAACACTTGTAATGCCGCAATAATTCCATCCCCCGTGGTTGTCTTATCAAGGCAAACAATGTGTCCAGATGGCTCGCCGCCAATCTTCCAATCCCTTTCTTTAAGCGCTTCAAGTACATATCGGTCTCCTACATTAGCGCGTAAAAAAGGAATATTTAGATGACCTAACGCTTTTTCGAGACCATAATTACTCATTTGGGTACCAACAACGCCGCCTTTTAATAAGCCGCGTTGTTGGCGATCTTGGGCAATGATATAAAGAATCTGATCGCCTTCTACCAACTCACCAGACGCATTAACCATAATAACCCGATCACCATCGCCATCCAGTGCTACGCCTACATCAGCACCATGTTTCATCACCGCTTGGCGTAATCCTTCGGGTGCCGTAGAACCACAATTTTGGTTAATATTAAATCCGTTGGGGTGATCACTCATAGCAAGGACTTCAGCACCTAGCTCACTGAACACATTGGGTGCAATATGATAGGTCGCCCCATGTGCACAATCTACTGCTATTTTTAACCCTGAGAGGCGAGTTAAGGAGGGTATGGTGGATTTACAAAATTCAATATAGCGGCCGGGTGCATCTTCAATGCGTTTTGCTTTACCCAATTCGGTTGAAGTAACGGTTTGTAGTTTTTTTTCAATGGCGGCTTCAATTTCTAATTCCAAATGATCAGGCAATTTACTGCCGTCAGCAGAAAAAAACTTAATCCCATTGTCTTCAAATAAATTATGCGAAGCGCTAATGACAATACCAGCGTTTGCACGTAATGTTTGGGTAAGATAGGCTACGGCAGGTGTTGGCATAGGGCCTAATAATCTTACATCAACACCGGCTGCAGAAAGACCCGCAGCTAGAGCCGATTCGAGCATATAACCAGACACTCGAGTATCTTTACCAATCAACACTTTTTTACGCTGACCGTTTGCTAATACACGGCCCACCGCCCAGCCTAATTTAAGCATGAACTCAGGATTAATATTCGAGGCACCCACCTGACCGCGAATTCCATCTGTACCAAAATATTTACGTTGCCCCATCCGTTCTTTCCTCATTCCTAACATCCCTGTTATCTGATTAAACTGATGCCATAATAGCATCGATGATTTTTAATGCTTGGTTAGTTTCATCCACATCATGAGTCCTAATGATAGCCACTGACTGCAATGCAGCAAAGAGCGCCATAGCTATCCCACCAATGACCCGCTCGGAAACCTCTTTTTGCAAAATTGTACCGATTGTACTTTTACGTGAGACACCTAGCAACACGGGAAGATGATATTTTTGAAATTCGGCCAATCGCTTCATTATAGATAAGTTATGAGCAACCGATTTTCCAAAAGCAAATCCAGGATCAAGAATAATATTTTCGCGCGCTATACCCGCTGCCAGGCAAGCTTTTATTCGTTCCTCAAAAAAGCCCTGTATCTCATCAATGACGCCTGCCTCATAATGGGGATTTTCTTGCATCGTAGTGGGAAGACCCTGCATGTGCATTAAACAAACCGGTACTTTTAAATTTGCTGCTGTTTCCAACGCGCCAGGTTCGCTTAACGCTTTAATATCGTTAATTATATTAGCGCCAACTTTAATAGCTTCTCGCATAACTTCTGCTTTATAAGTGTCAATAGAAATACAAATATCTGAATGTTCACGAATACGCGCAATAATAGGAATCACTCTTTCTAATTCTTCTGCACAAGAAAGCGGGCTAGCACCTGGTCGTGAAGATTCACCACCCACATCGATAATATCGACTCCTTCTGCAATTAGACGTTGAGCATGCTGATATGCATGGTCTAATTTAACAAAGCGGCCACCATCAGAAAAAGAATCGGGTGTGACATTGAGCACCCCCATAATTAAGGGTTTGCGAGCATACGTTATGGATTGGATTTGCGGTGTTATGATTTCTTGACACCATTGTTGGAATTTTTCTTTATTCAATTAGGCTCCCGGACCCTCACGCCAATGTGTAGCCCGTAAGGAGCAAAGCGGATTACGGGGGGGTCTCAATTAACGATACGACCCCATATAGAACAACAAAAGCAAGCACCGTTGCATTCATTGGTCTTTAGTCATCCCCGTAATCCGCTTTGCTCCTTACGGGCTACACTGGATCATCGACAATAGATTCTGCGGTCGAGCCTTTTGCTTTACCATCTTTACCATTTTTTTCTTTAGGCTGATCGATTGTTTTTATGGCTTCCCAATCATCAGGAGGGGAAGGTTCTTTACCAGACATGATTTCTTTTATTTGTTGGGAATCTATCGTTTCATACTTGATTAAGGCCTGCGCCATCATATGTAATTTTTCTAGGTTATCCGTCAACAGCTGATGGGCACGCTGGTAATTGCGATCAATAATACTGCGAATCTCATCATCAATTTGCCGCGCAGTCTGATCAGATATTTCTTTATTCTGAGTAACCGTCCGGCCTAAAAATACTTCGCCCTCTTCCTGACCAAAAGTTAAAGGCCCCATATTTGATAAGCCCCAATTCATTACCATTTTCCTGGCAATTTCTGTGGCACGCATAATATCATTGGATGCACCCGTGGTGACGCTATCACCACCAAAAATTAACTCTTCCGCTACCCGCCCGCCAAATAGACTGGCTAACTGGCTTTCTAAGCGGCGTTTGCTATGGCTATAACGATCCTGCTCTGGTAAAAACATGGTAACACCCAAAGCGCGCCCGCGTGGAATAATAGAAACCTTATAAACAGGATCGTGCTCTGGCACTAATAAACCAACGATGGCATGGCCCGCCTCATGATAGGCTGTTAGTTTTTTCTCATTTTCATCCATCACCATGGAGCGGCGCTCCGCTCCCATCATGATTTTATCTTTAGCCTTATCAAGATCAGCCATACTGACTTTGCGCTTATTCGCACGTGCGGCGAAAAGAGCCGCTTCGTTAACTAAGTTGGCAAGATCCGCCCCTGAGAAGCCCGGTGTTCCGCGAGCAATAGGGAGAATTTCAACGGAACTATCAACAGGAACTTTACTCATATGGACTTTAAGAATTTGCTCTCGACCTCGGATATCAGGTAAAGGAACAACCACTTGCCGATCAAACCGTCCTGGCCTTAAAAGCGCAGGATCCAGTACATCAGGGCGGTTGGTTGCAGCGATAACAATAACGCCTTCGTTCCCCTCAAAACCATCCATTTCAACTAATAATTGGTTTAAGGTTTGCTCACGCTCATCATGACCACCACCTAAGCCTGCACCGCGGTGGCGTCCTACGGCGTCAATTTCATCAATAAAAATGATGCAAGGCGCTTGTTTTTTCGCCTGTTCAAACATATCACGAACTCTTGAGGCCCCCACTCCCACAAACATTTCCACAAAATCAGAGCCTGAAATGGTGAAAAAAGGCACTTTGGCTTCGCCTGCGACCGCACGTGCTAATAAGGTCTTACCCGTTCCTGGCGAACCAACCAGCAAAACACCTCGTGGGATTCGACCACCTACATTTTGGAATTTACTAGGATCACGTAAGAAATCGACTAATTCTTTTACTTCTTCTTTTGCTTCATCCACACCCGCCACATCTGCAAAAGTAACCTTGACTTGATCCTCACCTAATAAGCGTGCCCGCGATCGTCCAAAGGACATAGCACCACGCCCACCGCCGCCCTGCATTTGGCGCATAAAGAAAATCCAAACTCCAATAAGAAGTAACATCGGGAACCAGTTAATGAACAAATGCAGCAAGAAGCTTTCTTGTTGCTTTTCCTGCCCACTGACATCCACATTATTTTTCAATAACTCGCCTAAAAGCGCGTCATCTTGAACAGGCATATAAGTTACAAAGCGATGATTATTTTTCGTTATCCCTTTAATGACTCTGTTGTCTTCAATGGTAACGGCGGTAATCATGCCTTGATCAATTTCCTTGAGAAATTGACTGTAGGAAACCTTCTCAGTATTGGCGTGGCGCGGGCCAAAATTACTAAATACCGAGACCAGAACAATGGCTATAATCAGCCAGAGAAATAAATTTTTTACCATGTCGTTCAAAGCAATGACCTCTTTATATGCGTATTTCTACGACGTGAACGATAAATTTACTATAAATCATATCCCTTCGCTAGCAAATAAGTTTCTCGCGAACGAGAACGTGACGCAGATGGCTTTCGAATAACGACCCGTTTAAACTGCTCACGAATTTGCTTAACTAACTCATCGAAGCCTTCCCCATGAAATAATTTCATAAGCAAGGCGCCTCCAGGTTTTAGCATCGTATGAGCAAAATCGAATGCAAGCTCGCAAAGATACATTGCCCGGGGAATATCAACGGCTACATTGCCGCTCATATTAGGCGCCATATCAGATAACACGACATCTACGCTACGCGTTGGAATCAAATTAAGCAATTGTTGTAACACCGCATCTTCACAAAAATCACCGAGGATCATCTCAACACCCGCTAACGCATCCATAGGTAAAATATCCAAAGCAATAATCTTACCACGACCATCAAGCTTCTCCGAGACATATTGTGTCCATCCACCAGGAGCCGCCCCTAAATCGACGATCGTCATACCCGGCTTAAATAGATGCTCTTTTTCATCAATTTCTTTGAGTTTATAAACAGCACGGCTGCGGTAGCCCTCAGCTTGCGCTTTTTTAACATACATATCCGCAAAATGCTCTTGCAACCACTGTTTGCTACTTTTTGAGCGAGGCATACCATTGTCATCACATTAAAAATACCCCTATGATACTGAATAATGCTACCTTTTCCCAGCAAAACGTGCAATAATTTACCATTTTTCGGAATAGTACTGTGAATACATCCTTCAAACAAGAACTAAAGGCCAAAGCACACCACCTAAAACCCGTTGTTTTGCTGGGCGCAAAAGGCCTCACCCCCGCTGTGATCAATGAAACGGACGGGGCATTAACCGCTCATGAGCTCATTAAAGTTAAAATAAATGGCATGGAAAAAGAAGACCGGCAATTGGTTGCACGAGAACTTTGCGAATCCTTACAAGCAGAATTGGTGCAGCTGATTGGTAATACCGCTATTTTGTATCGAAAAAATCCAGAATAAAAAGCGAGTTTTCACTAGGTATTGTCCCTAAGGTTTTGTTTTGCCAGGAGCGAAGAAATATTTCACTCGTCTCCTGACGTAGGGTGGACAGAAGGAGCAGTGCCGCGGGCTCCTGCCTCTGCCCCAGCATCTGTTGTGCCAGACGCTCCAAATAGGCCTATGCTGGCCGCTGCTGTGCCAAAAGCAATAACCGCAGCGCTGGCAGTAGCCGGTTCGTCGCGAAATAATTGATCAGGGTGGATATAATCAAACTTGGTCAGATGATAGCTACCGGCCTCCAATCGAAAGGCGTCTTGTAGCTGAGTAATAAAGACTACATCAAATTGAGCCCCCCACTTGTCTTTTAGTGCATCAATAAATGCTGTCTGGTTTGCTTCAGGAATATCTAATCGCTTTATTGCCGCGATTTCATCTGCGGTTAAATCCTCAAGGTTTACCAGTTTATCCCAAGCCGTCTTGACCATAACACGTATAGGATCATCAAGCCCCGCAAGTGTTTGTTTAAAACAATCATAGACAAAACTTCGAATCTCCTCATCCAATAAATCCCTACTGAGAAGCTTTAATAACGGATGGCCTTGCACCGCTTGAAATAACCGACGCAATACACCTGAATAACAACTTGGCCTATCCCCTTCTAAATCATCGTATTCTTCATACAGAGGACGACCATCAGAACCATACATGATTTCGCCCGTGCTATCTCGCCTTTCTCGAACTTTATCCCAATTATGCGCTCGACCTATCAAAGCAAGCTCAGCAATAAATTGATCGATGCGCGTGTCTAATGTATAACCATCAATCGGTGCAACGGTAGAATCGATGGCAGCAAGGTAAAGTAAAACAATTAACGGCTGGTATTCTTCAAAGGTCGACCATCGCTCACGTCTATCGTCACTAATATAAACATAGGAGGCTTGCTCATGCATCCAGAAATTAGGTTTTGATAAGTAGCGCCAGACGGTGTGGTCTTTGTTTTGATAATAGGCTTTCTCCGCTAATTCTCGCTCAGCGGCCGATAACGTCAGCGCCTCAAAATCCGCCCATTCCATTGGCAAAGTTATCGTTACATCACCCTCTCCTCGCCTCACGGTAATACTCGCAGGATGAGCAGCATACCGGGCTTCTAGGCGCTCAATTAAATCCGTCATCAAATGCGGCACACCCGATGCATCTATTAGCGGTTGATAACGCTCTTTTGCGCCTTGAAGACGTTGCCGCTCGCCTTGGGTCAAGGCTAGCATTGAGGATTCTCGATCTCGCGCTAGTACTCCTAAATCAAGACGCCCTCGAGCTTCCGCGCGGTAATAATTATCCCGCTCTGCAAGCGCTCTTACCGCAGGTATGGTCAACAAGCATTCAGCTGCCATTGGGTTATTCAACCTTAATGCTAAGCGTAAAAGTCCATTAGCCTCAGAAAGTCCTGGCCCTTGATGTGCTAGGTTTCTTACCGCGGGTATTCTTATTAAAAATAAAATATCATCACGAAACCGAGCATCATTTCGCCGAATAAGATTTCGTAACACATAAAACAGGTGTTGTGCTTCTTTTATGTCTGTCACATCAAACACCCCATCCGGGTCAGAAGCCTCTATAGCACTTTTTTTTGCGCGTAAATCTGTAAGTGTTTCTTCTACAAAAAGATTAACAAAACGAGAATATTCATGAACATGCATTTCAGCATAGGCAAAAATTTCAGGGAAAGAGAGGAGGTAGTTAATAACAGGTATATGCTGATGCTGAACGGCATACTTAAAAGCTGCATAGTCAACGGCTGTCAACATCTGGCTATGTTTAAAAGGAGATAGTTGAGCCACCATATACTTTAATATATGAAGATGCCCCTTACCAGCCGCCGCACCAAAACTAGAGTAATTATAATTTCCAATCATCTCATCAAGATTTTCAGGTGCTTGAGTGGCTAGGTACTCTAATATATTGAGATGACCACTTATCGCAGCTACACGAAAAGCACCATAAGTATCAGCTTTAATCATTTTTTGAAATATATCAGGAGAGGTTTTAGTGTGTAGAAACTCTAATACATCAAGATGACCATTTCT
>JAGVKL010000047.1 GCA_020050595.1 Legionellales bacterium | reverse complement strand
TTGAGGCGAATAGCAAGCTCTATTTAACGAAATCAAGCGTGTATTTTGACCAATTTATTGCTTTTGCAGCCCGGCGATAACTTTAGGGACGTTGCCTAAAATTAGGGTGTTAAATCTTGATAAACGGTTACGTTAAAAATAGCGCTGGCTATTTAATTCGTATTTGTTAAAATTTGCGCTAAATATTTTTCCACCTTGTAGTAACATCTTGAACAATGCGGGAGAATTTTTGCTTTTTCTAGGTTTAAGGCCAGAGCTAAAGCTTTAAATAACATAATGATTACTAAGGATTTATCGCTAGCAATTCAAGATGAGGGCACGGCATGAAAAAACGAGTTGTAATCACAGGGATGGAAATCACTTCTTCTATTGGAAGTGGATTGGACAACTTTTGGCGCGCAGCGACGCATGGAGAGTGTGGAATTAAGCGAATTCAATCGTATGATCCGTCCCCTTACTCTACACAAATCGCTGGCGAAATTACCGACTTTTCTGTGGCCCACTTGCCCGAATTTGATAAAAGCAAACGTTTTCCTAAAGTAGCGCAATACGCCTTATTTTGCTCCCATCATGCGATTGAACGTGCAGGCCTAACTCCTGAGGACTTAAAAACAGCAGGCACTTATATTGGTACCAGCCTAGGTGGAGTTCCTGAGCTAGAACCTGCCTATGAAACCTTCTTTAAAGAAAACTGGCGCAAAATACCAGCCCTTACCGTCTTACGTGGCATGCCTAACTCCGTTGCCAACCATGTAGCGATAGCCTTCGGCATCGGGGGACCTAATTCCACCATATCCAATGCCTGTGTTTCATCTGCAGAAGCGATTGGTAATGCTTACCAACAAATTTCAAACGGTAGATTGCAAATAGCCCTATGCGGCGGTACTGAATCTTTAGTTTGGGAGACCATGATGGCTGCCTGGTGTAAACTGCGTGTGATGTCCACCAAAAATGAGACGCCAGGTCAGGCAAGCCGCCCGTTTGATAAAAACCGCGATGGGATGATCATGGCAGATGGCGCCGGCATTTTAATCCTTGAAGAATTGGAGCATGCAAAAGCCCGCGGTGCGAAAATTTATGGTGAGATTATAGGTTATGGTTCCAGTTGTGATGCGCATCATGTAACAGCTCCTAATTCTCAAGGACAAGCACGAGCGATTCGTGAAGCGATGGATGAAGCTCGTGTGACAGCCAATGATGTGCAATACATTAACGCACATGGTACAGGCACTCAGCTTAACGACCTCGTGGAAACAGAAACCATTAAATCCGTTTTCGGCGAACACGCCTATAACATCCCTATCACAGCCCAAAAAGCAATGACTGGACATGCTATAGGCGCTGCCGGTGCGATGGAAATCATTGCAACAACCATGTCGTTACAACATGATATTTTATTGCCAACCATTAATTTACAAGAGCCTGATCCACTTTGCGATCTTGATTACATTCCTAACGAAGCTAGGCATAAGCGGATTGACATTGCCGTATCCAACCATTTTGCTTTTGGGGGAGCGAACGCAGCGTTAGTCTTACGACGATTTTAAGCCACTGTTTGGTTAATCACCGCCATGCAACAGCAATCATTGATTTACGAGGACTACAGATCATCAACGAGTTATGATCATAGCAGTAGATTGACCAAACAGCCCGCGTAGTCCGGAACCGACGGATCGGCGCAACCATAAAAGACAAAATTAATTTAATTGCGTAGCAAAGTGAAGTTTTCATGAGAATCATTCGCAACTTAGGCGACATAGCGTTATAATTGTCGAATTTTGTACGATTAGAAGGTTTTTCATGAATAGTTCTCTACTAGAAATAGCGTCCCTCATTGAAGGCACCGTGGTTGGTGATGAAAATTTAAAAATTTCAACCCTAGCGCCTATTGATAATATTACGCCTAATGCGTTAGTTTTTGCGGAGGGGACCGATAATTTAAAAGAGGCCGAAGAATCTTGTGCTACGGCCATTTTAGTAGCAAATGATGTAACAGGGGTAACCAAGCCCACCATTCAAGTAGCCAACCCTTTTCTTGCTTTTGTAAAATTACTTAATCATTTTTATCCTGAGAAAAAACCAGCCCCAAGCATTCATCCAACGGCCGTCGTTTCTCAAGATGCCGTTATTGGTAAGAATGTTTCGATTGGACCGTATGTAATCATCGAGGCAGGAAGCGCTATAGGTGATAATTGTGTCATCAAAAGCCATGTATCTATAGGGCATGATGTCACTATTGGTCCGGACACCACTATACAATCCCACGTAACTATTTACGATAATTGTAAAATTGGCAGAAATGTACGAATCCACGCTTCTACCGTTATAGGCTCCGATGGGTTTGGGTATCGCTTGGAAGAGGGGCAACATTTAAAAGTACCGCATGTGGGACATGTCGTCATAGAAGATCATGTCGAAATTGGCGCAAATACCGTGATTGATCGCGCAACCCTTGGCGCAACGGTTATCGGTGAAGGTACCAAGATTGATAATTTAGTCCAAGTAGCCCACTCTGTTAAATTAGGTAAACACAATATTTTATGCGCGTTTACTGGCATTGCAGGCAGCACCATCAGTGGCAATCATGTGATCTTTGCGGCCAATGTGGGGGTGAGCGATCACGTGCGCATTGATGATGGCGTAGTTTTAGGGGCAAGAGCCGGTGTGCCGCCCAGAAAACACTTAAAACAAGGCAACATATACTTAGGCAACCCAGCACGCCCACGCGATAAAGCTATTGAACAAGAACTTGCGACGACTCGTATTCCCTTAATGCGTAAGAACTTAAAATCCCTAAGCGAGAAAGTAGCTCAATTAAGCGAGCGCCTTGAAGTCGTTGATAATGGAACATCAAGCGAATGACTGCCGCACCCCCAATTATTTTAGTTGACGGATCATCTTACTTTTACCGTGCATTTCATGCGTTGCCTCCCTTAACCAACTCTAAAGGACGACCTACTGGGGCTATCTATGGGGTGGTTAACATGATAAAGCGATTAATTAAAGATTACGAACCTCAACACATTGCCGTCGTATTTGATGCGAAAGGAAAAACATTCCGCGATGATTGGTATCCAGAATATAAAGCTCATCGCCCTCCCATGCCCGAAGAATTAAAATGCCAATTTGAGCCTTTAATCGACTTATTAAAAGCGATGGGCTTGCCTTTATTGATCATAGAAGGCGTAGAAGCAGATGATGTGATTGGAACGCTTGCCCACCTCGCTTGCGAGAGAAAACAACCTGTGATTATTTCCACAGGTGATAAAGACATGGCGCAATTAGTTAATGAGCATGTAACCCTAATCAACACCATGACTAATCAGCTCCTTGATAGTGATAAAGTAAAAGAAAAATTCGGTGTGACCCCTGCGCAAATCATCGATTATTTAACGCTTATTGGCGATACCACCGATAATATCCCCGGTGTAACAAAATGCGGTCCAAAAACAGCCGCAAAATGGCTAGGGGATTACGAAACGTTAGATAAGCTCATTGAAAATATTGACGCTATCCCTGGCAAAATAGGGGAAAATTTACGAGCCAGTCTTGCATACCTTCCTCTGTCTAAGAAATTAGTGACGATTAAAACCGATGTAGAACTCCCCATCACGTTAGACGATTTAGTCACTAAACCGCTCGATCGCCAACAAATGATTGCCTTAACCCAAGAACTTGAATTTAAATCATGGCTTAAAGAATTATTAGCAGAACCCGTCCAAGGAGAATTATTTACAGAGAGCTCTACCACTCTCCCCACCTTAAGGCAGGCAGCCGTATTTGAACTCATTACGGAAGAGAGTCAATTGGAACGATGGCTTGAAAAAATTAACGCTTGCTCACAATTTTGTGTGGACACAGAAACAACCGATTTAGACTCGATTAAAGCACGGATTGTCGGCATTGCATTGGCTATTGATCCAGAAGAGCCTGCTTATATTCCGCTTACCCATGATGATGGCAGCCCACAATTAGACAGAGATACTGTATTAACCAAGCTTAAACCACTCTTAGAAAACCCTCATATTAAAAAAATTGGGCAAAATTTAAAGTACGATTACACCGTTTTTAAAAATCACCATATTCATCTAAAAGGTATCGCCTATGACACCATGTTGGAATCCTATTTGCTAAATAGCACCGCAAACCGGCATGATTTGGAGTCTTTAGCATTAAAATATTTAGGCCTTAACACTATTAGTTTTACCGATATTGCAGGAACTAAAGCGAAGCAGCTGCGCTTTAATCAAATCCCCGTAGCTCAAGCCGCCCCCTACGCAGCAGAAGATGTAGAAATTACCTTAAAGCTTCATGAAAAACTTTATCCCATGATGGATGAAAAATTAAAACGTGTATTACATGAGATAGAAATTCCTCTATTAACCGTGCTTGCTGAAATGGAAAGCGCTGGTGTATTGATAGACGAGACAACGTTACTCAAACATGGTGAGCGATTAAAAGAGCGTATGGTGTCTTTATGCGATGAAGCCTTAAAACTGGCAGGTCGAGACTTTAATTTAAATTCACCGAAACAGTTACAAGAAATTTTATATCAAGAACAAAAATTACCTGTACTTGCTAAAACGCCAACGGGCCAACCTTCCACCGCCGAATCTGTTTTACAAGAATTGGCCTACGAGTATCGACTCCCTGCCGTTATTTTAGAATACCGTGGTTTAAGTAAATTGGTGTCTACTTACATTGATGCATTGCCTAAGCGGATTAATCCGGCAACTCATCGCGTTCATACTTCTTATAATCAAGCTGTAGCTGCCACAGGGCGCCTGTCTTCGAGTGAGCCTAACTTACAAAACATCCCTATTCGTAGTGAAGAAGGCCGCTTAATTCGTACCGCATTCATTGCGCCACCCGATCATATTCTTCTTGCGGCTGACTATTCGCAAATTGAACTACGCATCATGGCTCATCTATCAGGTGATATGAATTTACAACAGGCGTTTGCCCAAGGTTTGGATATCCATCAAGCGACGGCGAGTGAAATATTTAGCGTTCCTTTAGAAATGGTAACTGCTGAACAGCGACGTCGAGCAAAAGCGATTAATTTTGGTTTAATCTATGGCATGTCCGCTTTCGGCTTGGCTAAGCAAATTGGCGCTGAGCGTCAGGATGCACAATTTTATATTGACCGGTACTTTCAACGTTACCCAGCTGTTTTAAAATATATGGAAAATACGCGTAAATTAGCTCACCAACAGGGTTATGTAGAAACATTATTTGGTAGACGCTTATACCTTCCTGAAATCAATGCCCGCAATATGATGCGCCAAAAAGCTGCCGAGCGAACGGCTATTAATGCCCCCATGCAAGGAACCGCCGCCGATATCATTAAAAAAGCGATGCTCGATTTATATGCATGGCAGAGCAACCAAGACCACCCTAAGGTGCGAATGGTCATGCAAGTACATGATGAATTGGTCTTTGAAGTACATGAAAGCGCTGTAGAATCTGCTCAAAAAACCATTCGAGAGCTGATGGAGCATACGGTGAAACTAGCTGTTCCATTGGTTGTGTCTGTGGGTATTGGACGTAATTGGGATGAAGCTCATTAAGTTATATTCGTATGTGTTAACAGCCCCTGATATATATTTTGCAAATAACCCTTCAATTTCTCTAAATCTGCAGGTGATTGAACGAAGCCAATATATTTATCAGGACGAATGAATAATAAAGTCGCCTTTTTAATATGGTATTGCTGGTGAATAATATTATTTTCATCAAACCACATCGAAAGTGTTGACTCTACCTTTATCTCACTTCTTAAGACAAGATGAGGGATGATAACTTTTTTATAATGCTTCTGAATATATTGCGCAATAACTATCAATGGCTGAATATTAGAAGATTCAAGGCCTTCAAATAAAAATAAATGATGCGCCGTTCCTTTGGTGATCTGACTTAACATTCTTTTTTGGTGATGAACATCTCTTAAATGAAAATCGGTTAAGAAATACCCTGCCTTAAAATTTGAACCCGACTGCACCACGATAGGGCTACCCGCATAAGAAATATCAAGACCTGCTATATTAGTAGCCAATTTTTTCCTAATCGCAGCAAAGGACATTATAAAAGACATAAACATATTGCGAAGGAAGATAAGGAATGGATTTTTTAATAAAATCATCCGAGTCATGACATCTGTTTTTTTCAAGACGCTTGCCCCAACAGCATATCGCTCAGCATGATAACTATCTAAAATCGTCTCTTTTGCTAGACCTTTTTCAACAAGGGCAAGCTTCCATACCAGGTTATAAATATCTTGTAACCCGGTATTTAACCCCTGACCACCAATAGGGCTATGAATATGAGCAGCATCGCCTGCCAAGAAAATACGGTTTCTACGGTACTGTTGAATTTGCCGGTGGTGAAGATTAAATTTTGTTAGCCAAATAGGATTCGATAGTTGTGCTTTATCGGAACTCCTCTGATTGAACACTGCCGTAATATCCTCTATGGTTGGTGTTTTATCTTGATTTAGAGGTGTCGTCATCACTAAGCGATAACGGCTGGCGGTAATGGGAAAACAAGCCAATGGTCCATCAGCGTGCAAATAAGCATACATAGAATCAGGCGGTAAATGCCAATCTATCGTAAGATCGGCTAGCCACCACTGCTGTTTATAAGGAGCCCCCACAAAATCCAATTGGGATAAATGCCGAACCGTACTATGCGCACCATCGCAGGCAATTAGCCACGAGGCCTTAATTTCTTCTACACGCTCTCCCGCTTTTAAAGTAGCATGGACACTTTCTTTATCCTGCCTAAGATCGATGAGCTCCGTTTGCCATTCAACGGGAATCCCTTTTTCGGCCAACCCTTTGTATAAAATAGCTTCTGTTTCATTCTGCGGTAAATCAAGAATAAAGCGCCATTTTGCTTTCACGCCTTCAAATGAAGCACGGACTAATTCTTTCCCTTTTGATTTAAAGCACACTTGGTTTATTTTTAAACCCTGTGCAAACATCTCATCAAGAAAATCACAATCAGCCATGACATCCATGGTGCGAATATGAATCCCTAATGCCTTTGAGTGCTCACTTAAATTGGTTTTTTTCTCTATAATGCGGCAACGCAGACCATGACGGGTTAACTCATTTGCACAAAAAAGACCGACAGGGCCTGCGCCAATCACTAACACGTCTAAAGGTTTATCCGTCATCTGCGTATCACTCCATCCTTACCTGCAACTAAGACAACATCTGCTAATCGTTTCGTAAACAATCCATTTTCCACTACACCTGGAATACTATTAATAGCATCTTCTATGGTTTTAGATAAGCGTTGTTCTAGATTAAATAGATCGAGGATAATATTACCATTGTCCGTAACAAACCCTTCGCGATATTGCGGATCCCCACCTAATTTAACTAACTCTCGGGCTACAAAGCTCCTTGCTAAAGGCAACACTTCTACCGCAATGGGAAACGCGCCTAAGCGCTCCACCACTTTTGATTCGTCCACAATACAAATAAATTGCGTTGCCACCGTAGCTATAATTTTTTCTCGCGTTAAAGCACCACCCCCACCCTTGATCATTTCATGCGCAGCATTGACCTCATCCGCACCGTCAATATAAATGGGCAAATCACTGGCAACATTAAGATCGATAACCGGTAACCCCAACTCTTTAAGCCGCGCCTCGGTTGCCTTAGAACTAGCCACACATGCATCAACACGATGCTTAACCGTTGCCAATGCTTCAATAAAATAATTGACCGTAGAGCCCGTCCCTACACCAACTATCATATTATCCTCAATAAAATCTAACGCCGCCTTCGCTACTTGCGCTTTTAAATGAGTCATAGGTTATTCCAGGAGAATTTGAAAGAGGTCTACTTATTTTATCTCATCGTAAGAGGGAGGTCTTTCCTTTTTTCGATTTTGAAAAAACCCGAGCTAGGCCTGGGTAACTCCCACTACATCATGTATGGACCCTGCCCTGTTTGTAATTAATCAAAAAATTAACATTATGGTTTTTATTTGAATTAATAAAAGATTCCTTTATAATTGCATAAAATTTATGCTGGAGCCGATAATGGGTTATAAAATTAGAATGGCAATCTTAGGGTTATTAAGTATTGCGCTGGTTATTTCTATTTTGTTATTTGCACCTGGAATATATCCTTTAATTTGTATCTCATTAGCTTACTTGCAGGGAGTCAATGGTGCAATAATGTGGCTTAGTTCTATGAGCAATATGGGAAGGAGTCCAACAACGTTGCTTATTTCAGATGAGCCTTTGTTTTTTTATAAACCACGTTTTTTAGCAAGTGCCATTTTATTGCTACTAATCACCAGTGCTGTCATCACTCTCAGTTTTTTTTTCCCGCCTGTCACTTTGTTTGTTGGATTAATGGTAGTAGCAGCATTGCTGCTTGGGATAGCGATGGTTGTTAACCACAGCTTAAGCCATGGTGCTTTAAAGCGTATTAAAGAAGACTGGAAAGCACGCAATGAATTTCATAGAAAAAGGACATCTTGTTTTATTGACGAATTAGGTAACCTTCATACTCAATACCAAAATTTGTCATCGTTTGATCAACGATTTTATCCTACGACGTTACGGCAAGAATTAGAAAAATTTTCTAGAGAAAAGACAAAAGAGCAAGCTTTTAAGGTGTATAGAGCGTTCCATAATACCTGGTTCTTTCAACGTTGGTTTTTTCATGATTTAAATACATTCCATACCGATGCAGGAGAAGCATATCGCATTTTAGACATTAACCAATTACTTCGCGGCGAGATTGGCCGATCTAATTTTAATGCCATGCTGGAACACCAACGCTTAAAAAATGTTGTTGATATCCTTTCTATCCTAAATGAAAATGAGTTATTAAAAGGTGCTGCTGGCCAAAGCAATTTTAATAGGGTGGCAAGTCATCAATACTCAGGCCATATTGCTAGTGCTCTTTATCGATTAAGCAAAAGCGGCCTATTAAAACACGCTGTGGGCCAAAAAAACTTTGATGCGGTGGTATCCTGCACCGGGCCCTATCAGATGATTTCCCCAGCCATACGATCGATCGCTACGATTCGCCAAATTGATTTTGAGCGCCTGATGGCAAACGCAGAGATATTACTTAGGTCTGATGTGTGGGAAAGGATACCCCAACGTCATTTGACCTCCACACAATTTGAGAGAATTATCGCGATCGCTCAAACTCATGCAGAAGATCCTGCTGCCGGCCGAGCTGCACTTCTTGAGCATGTGAATACTGTCATTTTAAGGATAGGAGTGGCAGGTACCCCTGCATATAACCCTGCACAAAGCACTCACACGGCAAGCGTACATCGATCCGCTTCAGAGTCCGCAGCAAGATTAAAATCTAATTATGGTTCAAAGAAGATTAATTCTGAGTCTCAATTAACCACTGTACTTGATTCTCTCTCCACCTGGCTTGAGAAACAAGCTAACCCGAACTGGTTTACCAAATGGTTCAGAAGACCACCTAACTTACACAAAATTGAGGCAGCAAAGCGTGGTTTGGATAGGATTAGACATCCCTCTTTTGTCTACACGGATGTACGCTCCGGTGTTTCTATTCAGGAGCTACTTGGTTTACTGTGGGTTGCCATTACCGATGATTCAAAGCGAGCCGGTACATTGCAAGATGCTCAACAATGGATGATTGAGGCGTTATATGAAAGCCAACGAGGAGGTAATTTATCTGATAGGAATGTAGATATGGGTGGAAACGACCTTCCTATTTGTACTAGTGGAACGTTTAATAAGCTTATCGAGAAGTTTAGCAACATTCATAGCGATGTTAACTTGGTTATTATTACTCGCGAAGGTGCTTCAGCTAAGTTTCAAGCGTTAGTCAAAGAAGAGGCCCTCACCTACTTGCATCAATTAAAGACGGACGGAAAAAGAGATGAGCTTTCTCGCCTACTGGACAAAATAACAGCCAGTGACAATGAGAATGCAGTTGGACCCTTGTGGGCCTTTATTTCAGAGCGCGTTGCTGATAGATTATTTGAAGAATTTAAATCGTTGTACAGCGATGATAAAAATAATCAAGACTTTCAAACCCTTATAAGCACGGGAGAATATACCACCCTAGATGCCGAACGACTAGACGCCCTCAGGGGAGCAATAGTAGCACCCATACCTACCCCTAGCGGCACTGGCCTTTCCTCAACCCCTGTCACCGCCTCCCAAGCTGGTCTTTTTGCACCAACCAGAACTACAGCTCCACTTGCTCAAGACCAAGCTCATGGCCTTGCGCCACGAGGTCTCAGTTAATTGCTAAAGATTATTTTAAACCTGCACTATAACAGCTGCACGAGTTGGGAATATGCATTTTTGTAAATTTATTTATTATTTGATTTTTTATTGCATAATATGTGTTTTATTTTTTCTTTAACAAATTGGAATTAATATAGTGCCTGCTTCTTACGACTTAACCACACCATTCATCTTTAAAACCATTAGTACTGTTGGTAATGATAATTGGCCTGATTTTGTGGCAGGTTTATTAGGCATTAAGAAAGGGTTACGCACGAACAGAAATAACTTTACGATTCGATTGGGGCGGCCTAATGCAGAAGGTGTGCGCAAATATGAAGTGGTACCCAGTAGAGGAAAGCCCCCGCTATTTTCTGCTGCCGAAAAACAAGGTTTCACCAAACATCAATCGACCAGTTATTGCCATCCATCGTATTATCAACCCAAGTATTTTGGCCAAGCTGTAGATGTTGCTGTAGATGTTTTAGTGGGAATGCGCTTTGCTTTAAAAGATACTCTATTACAACGTATTATGCTTTATGACGAAGCAACGTTCACAAGGCCTTATGATCATTTCAGTGAAGAAGAAGCGCGCGCGTATCTTACGAGGAAATGTGCTGCAAAAGATTACCATGAAAATTTGGACTCGCTTGCGGCGACAGGGCGCCTGAGCACTTTTTTTCAACGCTATAATGAAGTCATGGCACGATTAAGAGCGGCACTTGATGAGTCCATGCAAGTAGTGGTGTTTACCGACAACCTTGAAGCAAGGCTTTTGGCTCAAACCCGACGGTTGGATTTGGAAAAAGCGTTAAAGCGACCCGATGCTGCAGCAAGAATACCCATCTCTTTTTATCAGCCGCTACGCTACTATACCGACGTCGAACAGCAAGATGACCTTACCAACGCTCGTGCTGCCAACACTAGTCCAAGGATTAAAGCATTGGGTCTTTTTTTGGAAAAAAGCCAAACGGGCTTTACGGGACTATCGATGGGTGAATGGAATATCATATGGCCCATCATAAACAATCTAAGCCACGCCACTCGGGGCGAGGCGCTGATACAATATTTAAGCCAAATTACAGAGGCGCAAGCGTTAAAGTGCTTAGACAAGGCTTCCAATACCCTTTATTTTCTACAATTATTAGTTCATTCCTCAAGACCCTGTCCAAACGAAATCAAACGGCTTTTCTTCTCGGCTACAAGAGGTCATATCATCCGTTGCCTGTCTAAAGAAAATGCCAATAACCATTATTTTTTGTTCCGCCATTATTTTAGTTTTATAGCGTCTTGCTTAACGCTAGATGAAAAAATTGCGTTATTAAGCGAAACAGATACGTATGGCAATAATGTCATGATGTTAGCCGTTAGGACGCAACCCGATGCTCTACCTGCTATTCTTGATATTTTTGAAAGCTTACCTATGGACGAGAAAAGAAAAATTATTTTGCAGACTGGTAGATCGGGCGCAACTATTCTTACGACACTCCCTCCTGATGATTCTTCATACACTTATCTTGAAGTTGTGGTTGATAAATTAGCAACTGTATTGAGCAAAGATGAGCTAGGCTCATCTTTAATGAAACCGTGTGATAAAGGCCGGCATTTTTTAATGTACCATGCTTATTACCGTGACATTACTCACTTACTTCCCATTCTTGAGAGAATAGAGCGTAAATTAGGTAAAAACTATGTTAGCTCTATATTAAAACAAACAGATAATGAAGATAATCAAAATAGCTTAATGGTGGCTCTTAAGCATCGGCCGGTTGAAGTTTCAAAAGCTATTCTCGCAGCAATTGAAGGATTGGATGACGATGATAAAAGGGCTATTTTTAAACAAACTAATAACCGCGGTGAAACCATTTTAATGCTAGCAGCCCGCCATCAACCTGGTTTGGTGTCTATTATTCTTCACACCATCGATCGCCTATTTGATGAAAGCAGTAAAATAGCCCTATTAAAACAGACCAATACGGATGGCTGGAATGCGTTAATGATTGCCACTCAAAATAAGCCTGATAGCGTACCTCCTATTCTTCGCGCCATTAAAGATTTATCGAATGATGAAGATAAGCGGGCTATTTTATTAAAGCAGGTTGATAAAGCGGGTAGGCATGCCTTCGTGCTGGGTTCAGGCATTCATACTATTGCTCATTTTCTGAAGGTATTTTATCTTCTAAATGATACAGAGCGCTCTCAGTTTTTTAATCAGAAAGCCTACAATCGAAAAAAATTATCACGTGATTATCCTTACCTAGACGTTCATTTCAAAAAAGAAGAGTTATCCTTCCAACTCGGGGTACTTATTAGGACATTAGAGCAACAACTGCGGCAATATGAAAACACCGATGGAACATACCATGCGCAACTTCGCACGGTGAGTGAAGCAATAAAAGAAAATTTTTATCACTATCAACAACGCACCGAGCAAGATAAAGAAGCCACTATCGTGTTAGCACAGTCATGCAAGGCGGCCATGAGCACTGTTAATCATAGGCGTGTGTTTCCGGGGGATATTCAGTCGATTTTAATGGGAATAGCTCGTATCGTAGGCATTCTCTTGCTCGTAGGAATCCCTCACGCTATAAAGCGATACCATCAGTCGAATAAAAGTGTCTTTTTTACGACACCCATTGAGCGCTTGACGGATAAAATTGAAATGAATATAACTACACTTCTGGCGACGAAGGAATAAGATAACAGGGGTGATAATGGATAATGGCGCTGGCATAGGGCCTGCTAATACTCTCGGAATTGTATAGTAGCTATTTGCCTAGATAAGTAAGAGATTATATCATCAATGAAATAAAGGAACGCTTAAAAGGGATGATGATGATTTATGATAATATTCTGGCGACCATTGGCGGCACGCCTGTGGTGAGGATGAATCGGCTTGGTGCTGAGCTTGAATGTGAGCTCTATGCTAAATGTGAATATTTTAATCCTGGTGGTTCTGTTAAAGATCGTATCGGCTATGCCATGGTGGAGAATGCCGCACGTACTGGGCGGATAAAGCCCGGGGATACGTTAATTGAACCCACCTCGGGTAATACGGGAATAGGTATAGCGCTTGCTGGTGCGGTCATGGGATATAAAGTCATTATTACCATGCCTAATAAAATGAGCCAGGAAAAACAAGTCGTACTTGAGCGCTTAGGAGCAACTATTTATCGTACTCGTACAGAAGCTGCTTGGAATGACCCTGATAGCCATATTTCGTTAGCTAAAGAATTACAACGCGAAATCCCTAACTCTCATATTCTTGATCAATATGCTAATCCAGATAACCCTAATGCCCATTATCATGGCACAGCTGAAGAAATCATTGAAGATTTTGGGCAAGGACTCAACATGGTTGTTGCTACGGTAGGGACAGGCGGTACCATTACCGGGATCGGTAAACGCTTAAAAGAATATAATCCTAACATTCAAATTATTGGTGTTGATCCCATTGGTTCCATTTTAGGTGGCGGTGATTTGGTAGCACCTTATGAAGTGGAAGGCATTGGCTATGATTTCTTCCCTGAGGTTTTGGATAATAAATTAGTAGATGCTTACATTAAGATTAATGATGCCGACTCCTTCCATACCGCAAGACGGCTTATTCGCGAAGAAGGTCTCTTGGTTGGAGGCTCAAGCGGAGCTGCCATGTGGGGTGCTTTGCAAGCAGCTAAAAAATTAAGAAAGGGAGAGAAATGTTTGGTCATTCTTCCCGACTCCATACGTAATTACATGTCAAAATTTGCCAATGATGATTGGATGAAAGAACATGGTTTTTTGTAAATAGCGATCATACGTGAACAGTTAATGGCGTCAACTTAAGAAAAGCGTCACCCCTCGCTAGTCTGCTCTGACTCTTAGTCCCCTTCGTGGGCGTGCGACGCCTTATAGGGTTGGTGTATCGCGGTCAATTGGCTCAAATACTTTATCAGCACTCATTTGACCGATAGCAATTGCTCGTGCTAATGCATGCACCAATTCTGCAGTGATTTGCTCATCATGTTTTTCGTGCGGTAAAACGTCTCTTAACTTACCGCCCTGTTGAGCATTAAGAATGGCATTGAAAAAGACATCATTGCCATGCTCAAGACCCACGTAACGAACTCGACCAGCCAAATAATCACTTGCCGACATCCCTTTTACATACATGGTCAATAACGTATCTTTAGTAATTTCACCGGCTTTTACCATGGTTGCCAAACGATGATAGGCTTCTTCAAATACAGTCACCAACCGTTTATCTTCAGCTGCAATAGCTGCATGTATTTCACTAAGACTAGGATCATTTTCGCCGCTAGCAACTTCCTCCACTACTTTTGCAGGCTGAGTAGCTATTGCTGTAAATCGGTCTTTAGCAGTAACTGCGGGAATATAATGGCCATGTTGCAATTGAATAACCGCAGGCGCGCCTTTCGCTGACTCATTGTAAAGCAATGTCATCGGCAAGGTTTTGCCTCGCTCAACCACAACCGTTTTAATTTGCATACCTAAAACTTCAGCCGCAGCCGCAATGCTACTTTCATCAATCCAAGTGCTAGCTTTTCGCATCTCAGCAGGCGAAGTGCCTTCGTGCTCTTCTACAAAAGCACCGCGATAACGCTCAGGATGTTTACATAACTCAGTGACCGTCAATTGACGTAACGTGAATGCCAGCATTTGGATTAATTCACCCATTGGCACATCATTTACCAATTGCATCATACGCTCTACAGGAGTCACTAACCCAGGTCGAGAGCTGCGATATTGCGGAAAATAATTAAAGAAGTGGGTAAGGAGTTTACTTAATGCATCAGCATTAATGTGGGATTTAGTTAAAACAGCATCTATAAGCGTAGCAACAATGGCACGAAAACCACAATCACCCGTACCACCAACATCAACAAAACTCTGCTGTTTTTCTGGTACGCTAGAAACCGAGGGCCCTATTTTAGGCCTAAAAAAACCATGAGTTGTATGCATTGGTTCACTTAATGGCATAGCGCGCTCCACGCTTTAGAATAATCTCATTTTAATTAACCGAGATTAAGGAAATATTAACAAAAAATTGATTTATACCCAAGATACTTCAAAATACTATATCGACCTATGACATAGAAAACTTTATGGCCCTTTTAATTATTATTTTTATCGCTTTATTTCTATTACTCTACCATTACTCAAAACAAAAAAGAGCCATTAAACGCTGGTATAATACCTTATCTTTAAAAGAACATCATACACATTTTCATACTCTTTATAATGATCTTAACGGTTTTTTCCTATCTAAAGAAGCACGAAAAGAACGCGATGCCATGGAATATACCTATGGAGAAATTGATTTTATTGCTTTTATCGCACTTATTCATTCAACAAAACCTAACTCTGAGACCATCTTCTATGATCTCGGCTCTGGCATAGGTAAAGCCGTACTTGCGTGCGCTATGGTTTTTAATGTGAAAAAAAGTTGTGGCATTGAGTTATTTGATTTATTACATCAAGCTGCTTTAAATCAACAACAGCGACTACAACTACTTCCTGCTTATCAAAACAAAGCAACTCGCATTTGCTTTATTCAAGGTGATTTTTTAGACACAGATTTTAGCGATGCAACACTCATTTTCATTAATTCGACTGCTTTTTTTGGTGAAACCTGGGAATTACTTAACCAACGCTTAGAACAGCTAAATGAAGGAGCTATTATTATCACTACCACCAAGAAATTAATTTCCTCTCAATTCCAAATTATAAAAATTTTAAAAGTACAGATGAGCTGGGGAATCGTAACAGCGTATATTCATCAAAATAATAAACGAAGTGTTTTAAAATAAAACTAAAAATGCTTTTAATCAGTTGATAACATTGAATAATTTATTTTCAAGTCTATACTAATAGCATAATATTAAAAATAATGTATTAGTGATCTTGAATAGCATTCTCAAGACAGGGAGTTAAATACCGTGCTTAAATCGAGCTAAGCCGGCTTGACAGGGCGTTGCTAACTGAGGTGAGTATGATCAAATCTGAACTCATTGCGAATCTTGCTGCAAAAATGACACATTTACCTGAGAAGCAAGTGACAGAAAGTGTTAACCATATTCTTGAGTTAATGAGTGACGCACTTATTCAAGGAAAACGCATTGAAATTCGCGGCTTTGGCAGCTTTTCTTTGCATTATCGCCCGCCTCGTAATGCCCACAATCCTAAAACGGGTGAAAAGGTAGTGACCGAAGCTAAATACAGCCCGCATTTTAAACCCGGAAAAGAGCTACGCGAACGGGTTGATGCTTCTAAAGCTCATCAACCTATCCAGGGGGATGACTAACTTTTCCGCTTCCTGACGGTCGCGGTTCGGATGTTTCACTTCTCCGCTTCCTGACGGTCGCAGTTCGGATGTTTCGCTTCTCCGCTTCCTGATGGTCGCAGTTCGGGTGTTTCACTTCTCCGCTTCCTGATGGTCGCAGTTCGGGTGTTTCACTTCTCCGCTTCCTGATGGTCGCGGTTCGGGTGTTTCACTTCTCCGCTTCCTGATGGTCGCGGTTCGGGTGTTTCACTTCTCCGC
>JAGVKL010000042.1 GCA_020050595.1 Legionellales bacterium | reverse complement strand
GAACCACAACCGAACCACGACCGTTAGGGAGTGGAGACGTTAATGTTAATGAGCAGCGAAACTAACATTAACGTCTCCACTCCCTAACGGTCGTGGTTCAGATAAAACAATCGTAGCTCAGATAAAACAATCGTAACTCAGATAAAACAATCGTAACTCAGATAAAACAATCGTAACTCAGATAAAACAATCGTAGCTCAGATAAAACAATCGTAGCTCAGATAAAACAATCGTAACCCAGATAAAACAATCGTAGCTCAGATAAAACAATCGTAGCTCAGATAAAACAATCGTAGATCAGATAAAACAATCGTAGATCAGATAAAACAATCGTAGTTCAGATAAAACAATCGTAGTTCAGATAAAACAATCGTAGTTCAGATAAAACAGCCGTGGTTCAGATAAATTGATTGTAATTCACACCTATTCGTGTGCAAAATTTAGATGCGGTTGCCCTGTGCTATCGAGAAATAATAGCTAAAATTTCAAAATAAATGTACAATGAGCCACCATAACATCATGAAAAATACGTTAAAATAGAAACTCATGCAATTAGGGTCTGTTAATAGTTGAAAGCACGGGTTAAAAATCAAGATAATTGAGCACCAATTTCCGCTTGACTGAGGCGACTAGCCAACCCTATTTAACGAACTTGGGCCGAAATTGCTGCAAATGAGCTTGATTTTTAGCCGGGTCAACAGACCCTAACTATAAACTTACATAATAAAAATAAAAGGAGAATTTCGATGAACGCCAGATCGTTTGGAAAATTAGGGCTTGTTGCTGCTAGCGTTATATTGCTTGCGTCATGCTCTAAACACCTCGGCACAGCTGCTGATGGAACCGGTGCCAATGGCGGGCTAGAGGCGCATGGGTTGGGGCAAATGGGGCGTTTTGCTGGTCAAGAAGCTGGTGAAATGTATACAACCCAAGCACCTCATAACCAAATCTATTTATTTTCTTATGATGATAGTAATTTGGCGCAAAAATATGTTCCTTCGGTTAATGCACAAGCCGATTATTTAAAAACACACCCAGGCGCTCGTGTTTTAATTGCAGGACATACGGACGAACGCGGCAGTCGTGAATATAACGTTGCCTTAGGTGAGCGACGTGCAAACACCGTTGCAGAATTAATGCGCATGGCCGGTGTAAGCCGACAACAAATGCGCATTGTTAGCTACGGCAAAGAGCGTCCAGCCAATCTTGGACATGATGAAGCATCACACGCGCAAAATCGACGTGTTGAATTAACTTATGAGGCTACTCGATGATCAAATCTTCTCGTTTTCTTATAGCAGCATTGTTTGCATTCTTACTACCCTTAAGCCTATACGCTGAAGCACCTGTAGTAGATGATAGTGAAAATTTTGCTCTGCTTGACAATCAACAGGCTGGTTATGATGACCGCCCTTTTGCCAAGGAGCAGGCTGCCGTAAGTAATGATGAAGAGCGACCTTTTGCCACTGATAGCGCTGATAATAGAAGCGCTAGCAGCGGCAATAACGCATCCTTGCTCAATAAAGTTCAAGGTTTACAGCAAGAAATACAAGAGTTACGTGGCCAATTAGAAGTACAGTCTCATGAGTTAAAACTACTCCGCGAGCAGCAACTATCTTTCTATAAAGATATTGATGCGCGCCTACGTCAAGGGCCCCTTAAAACAGCTAAAAATGCACCAACAACCCCTATAACTATTGGCGAAAATGCTCCTACCGGACCGTCGCCATTGGAAAAATCAAAAGCCACACGTCCTTTAGTGAATACAGCGGTAAATAATCCCGCTCATATTAATCCAGCGGATGAGCAAATCAGCTATCTTGCTGCTTACGAATTAGTTAAGAAAAGACAGTTTGACCAAGCATTAATTGCCATGCAAGATTTTGTGAGTAAATACCCTCAAGGCGGCTATACGTCCAACGCTCAATATTGGCTAGGCGAATTATACATGGTAAAGAAAGATTACCCAGGAGCGATTGAACATTTTGAAATCGTATTACAACAATTCCCATCGTCCAGCAAATCAGCGGCCAGCATGCTGAAATTAGGCTATGCTTTAGCTGCTTCTGGTAATCGGGAAGAAGCCATCCGACGTTTGCAGCAAGTCGTACAACATTATCCTGATACGAATACAGCCCAATTAGCCAAAGCAAAATTAGCGTCGTTAAGCGGTTAACCAGACGCACATGAATCGATTTGAAAATCAACTTCGCATCACTGAAATTTTCCATTCGTTACAAGGCGAATCAATCACCGTAGGGCTCCCTACGGTTTTTATACGCCTAACCGGCTGCCCATTGCGCTGCCAATATTGTGACACGGCGTATGCGTTCAGCGGCGGTGAGCTGATGAGCATGGAAAACATTCTTGAGCGCGTCGCTTCTTTTGCATGCTCACATGTTTGTGTGACGGGTGGGGAGCCGCTTGCTCAGCCAGGCTGCCTTGAGCTACTAAAAAAGCTTAATGACTTAGGATTTTTTGTATCCTTAGAAACCAGTGGGGCACGCGATATAAGCGAGGTAGACAAGCGCACGATGATCGTCATGGATTTAAAAACTCCCGCATCCAATGAATGTGAAAAAAATAAGCTATCTAATATCGCTTATTTAAAACCAAGCGATCAAATCAAATTTGTGCTTTGTAATCGTGAAGATTATGAATGGGCTTGTCAGACGATTAAAGAGTTTGAACTAGCCGCCAAAACTCACCTTCTTTTCTCACCCAGTTGGGGACAATTAGATCCAACTACTCTAGCTAATTGGATCATAGAAGATCGCTTACCGGTTCGCTTTCAATTACAGTTACACAAGCTATTGTGGAATGACGCGCCAGGGCATTAATATCTTGCCTTTATCAGTAATTCAGCGCAAGATCCGTCTAGGGGTGATTTTAAGTGCGGTTATTAATATCTTCACTATGCTCGACGCCGCGGGGCGTCGGCATAAAAAACCACACTTAAACTTACACCCTCCGTCTAGTTTAATTATCTGAGAAATAACGGAGAAAATGGATGCAATGGTTTGCCCAAGCCCCTTCTAATATTGCACTTATTAAATACATGGGGAAGAAGGATACGGATCGTAATATTCCGATTAATCCATCTTTATCGTATACCCTCAATAATCTACTGAGCAGCGTTATGCTTGAAGCACATTCAGGCAAACAAGATTACTGGGAACCATTAAACACCCCAGGCGCATTGCATTTCACTTTATCCAAAGCAGCTCAGCAACGGTATTTAAATCATTTAGCCCGCTTAAAAGAATATGTCGGCTATAACGGCGCCTTTGTCGTTCGTTCCAGTAATAATTTTCCATTGGGTAGCGGCTTGGCAAGCTCAGCGTCTAGCTTCGCTGCTTTAACCAAGTGTGCTGTGCTCGCCTTATCCGAATTGACTAATACGCCCTTACCTTCTATAGAGACTCAAGCGCAATTAAGCCGTATGGGCTCAGGCTCCTCTTGCCGGTCTTTTTTTTCACCCTGGGCATTATGGGATGGCGAAGAAGTCCATGCCGTTGAATTACCTTACAATAATTTAATTCATCAGGTTATTGTTATAAGCCACGCTGAAAAAAAAGTCTCGTCTAGTGAAGCGCATCAACGCATTTCGACGAGCAGCCACTATAATACTCGCAGTGACCGAGCTCAACATAATTTAACCGCGCTTCTCAATGCTTTTGAAGCGCAAGATTGGAAAAGTGCCTATCATATCTGCTGGAAAGAGTTCCAAGATTTACACTCCTTATTTTCCAGTTGCACAGCTCCTTTTTCATACATGACAGAAAAAAGCAAAGCAGCCTTAACTAGCCTACAAGATTTATGGCAACGAGAAGGCGACGGCCCGCTGGTTACCATGGATGCAGGCCCCAATATTCATATTCTTTATCGTCAAGACCAGGCCGAACTCGCTCAAAAATTTAAACAGGATCATCTAGTAGGCAATTATGATGTTTTATGATTTTCAAACAACAACGCATGGTAAATGGATATTAGCAGGGGAACACGCGGTCATTAGAGGACATGAGGCTTTGGTTTTTCCGATTAAAAGCAAAAAACTTACGCTAGAATATCATCAATCAACGACTGAATTAAGTGCAAATTACAAGGGTGAAAGCGGCGCTGATACCCATCTATTATTTTGGAGCGTCCTTGAGCAGGGCATGCAGCTTTTAGGCCGCTCGCTTAATAGTTTAAATGGGCATTTTGAATTATACAGCGATATTCCCGTTGGGGTAGGCATGGGTGCCTCTGCCGCGCTTTGCGTAGCGATGTCGCGTTGGTTTGCTGCTTTAGACATGCTTCTTGAAGAGGACATTCATAGTTTCGCCCGCCGGCTTGAAAATTTATTTCATGGACAAAGCAGCGGCGTAGATATTATGGGGGTTGCTTCGTCTACCGGTATTTATTTTCAAGGGGGCAACGCTATCCCTCTCGCACAGGCTTGGCAGCCTAAATGGTTTTTATCCTCTTGCGGACAAATTGGTATTACGTCGCATTGTATTCATCAAGTGCAAACGTTATGGGAAAAGAATCCTAAGTATGCTGCAGCGCTTGATCAACAGATGACTGATTGTGTATTAGAGGCGCGTATCGCTCTCGAAAAATACGAGTTAAGCTCTCAGGCTCAGCTCGCAAAAGCGATTAATCGAGCAGCAGATTGTTTTCAAGCCTGGGGCTTGGTCAGTGAGAGTTTAGAGCACCACATGCAAATGCTGAAACAAGCCGGTGCTATTGCTGTTAAGCCAACCGGTTCGGGCGGTGGGGGATATGTGATTAGTTTATGGTCCTCAGAACCACCAGCTGATTTAACATTAATTACCGTTTAGTCCTAAATTCGGCAGTTGGATCGTAACGAGGGTCGTTAATGTGCTGAAGATTCAGTGCAGTAGCGACTCGTAGTAGATTCAACTGCCGAATTTAGGTTAATCTACGCATTGATAATATACTTCACCATCTTTTACCATACCCAATTGATAACGCGCTTGTTCTTCAAGCGCTTGCTCTCCTGACTTAAGCTCCAGAATATCAGCCTCAATCGCATGATTACGCGCAGCTAAGACTTTATTTTGCTGCTCTTCTGCAGTTAATTTGTTCTCAAGGTGAAGCCATTGACTCACGCTACCATCCCCTACCCACAATTTATATTGCAACGCTAAAAGAGCCAACAGCAAAAAAATAATGATGGAGCGCATGCCTTCCTCCTGAACATTTACGTTACATTTTGCCTAATCAAATAACTTACGATAAATGATACCCGCATATTTCCCATCTGTCATGATGGCAAGATCATATCCTTTTCTCGTCGTCGATAAATAAGTCCCCCCCATCCCTAAAGCCGCACCAAAAACAACATCCTGCCAATAATGAGCATTGGTTTGAATCCGGCTATAGCCAACATAGGCCGACGCAATATAAAAAGGAATACTGTATTGTAAACCATATCTATATTGCATAAATGCTGCTCCTGTGAATGCTAACGAGGTATGGCGTGATGGAAAAGATGAGCCGCTTCCATTAGGTCTTCGTTCATTCACCGCCAATTTCAAGCCCTCAGTAGCGGCTTGCACAAGGCCATTGGCAAGCACTTCTTGCTTTAGGCCTTGATAATCTTTTAAAAGCATCGCAATGGATACGGTGGATAGCGGAATAGCATAAGTAACCGCATTTCCCGTTTGCGCAATAGAATAGGCATAAGGATTAGTAGGATAAATGGTTAGAACACAGCAAATTAAAATAATCCTTAACAAATTTACATCCCAATTACACACTATTTTTTGCATTACATATTAACACTACTTGTCCTCATAGACATTTATTTCTTTTTTATCTATACTAAGACTAGTTAGACTAGTTAGGTATGCTTATGAAAACTTGGCAATTACAAAATGCTAAAGCGCATTTGAGCGAGCTTGTAAGGGAAGCCTCTTCAGGCTCTCCCCAAGAGATTACGCTAAGGGGCAAACCCGCCGTAGTTGTTTTATCTACACAGCAATATGAAAAACTAAAACATCCTAAGCAAAAACTAGCAAATTTTCTAAGAGAATCACCTTTAATGGGCTTAGATATTGAAATAAAGCGCAGTAAGGAGCCTATGAGGGATGTAGATTTATGAGTTACTTACTCGATACGAATGTTTTATCTGAGCTTTTAAAACCCTCCCCCACCCCATCCGTTTTAAAATGGATAAATACAGTTGATAATGAAAAATTCTATATTAGCGTGATTACGCTAGGTGAAATTAGAAAAGGAATAACAGGAATTCAAAATTCAGAACGACAAAAAAAGATTTCTTATTGGTTAGAAATTGAATTGCCCGCTTATTTTGAAGAACGTATTCTGAACATTGACGCAAAAATAGCTGATATGTGGGGCTGCTTACAAAATCAAAAGAAAGGGCGCATTTTACCTGCTATAGATGGCCTAATCGCAGCGACTGCTCGCGTGCATCATTTCAAATTAGTAACACGAAATACCAAGGATTTTATTCACACACCTATTGAAATGATAAATCCATGGGAAATAGCGATCTAATACGAGCCCGAGTCCAGTTTTTATCATGTGCAAAGAAATTATTCATCCAATGCTTCTAAAATAATATCCTTACAGAATGCCAAATTATTTTGCAGCACTCGCATACCAGCATTAGGTACTTGGATTAAGCGTCCACGCTGCCCCATTGCTACGTTTTTATGGTTAACTAATTGTGAATGCTCGCCGATAAAATGCAAATAATTGACATCTGTATTCTGTAAAACGATGCTGGCATCGGTTTCCAAAACATGTTGCAAACCGAAGAGGATGCGCTTGGTCGCTTCTTTTTCATCATCTACAACAAACGCCGTTGGCGCATCCTCGCTTGGGAAAAATACATGCTTATACAATGCGGTCAGGGCATCATTTAGACGCTGCTCTTCACATAGTTTAATCGTTTGACTTAATTTATCTCGTAAAGACTTATCCACAACACCCGGAGCTGAAAATAAAATGATGGGCTTATCATTTTGTTTAAATAGAGGAAAACATTGCTGTAAGATGGCACCACCAAATGAAAAACCGAAAAAAGCGCTATAGTCTGTCATGACATTTTTAAGCCAATGCCGGCAATCTTCATAAAAAACCTCACAATCACGAGCAAAGCTTAGCTCGCAAGGATCGATATAATCAAATTGATAATCTTCGGCAAGAAAAGAAAGAGAATCGGCAATCGGTTTTAAATAGGATTTTTGTGGGAGATCAGGAAGAATCACTACTATTTTTTTCATTATTTCACCTTCTGAAAAGAGCATTATAAAGCGTCGCTGCCGTCTTTGCGCAAATTGATCTGGATCAACTATGTCGTTGCAAAATATTTTTGGTCATTTTTTAGGCGAGCATTTGCTATAATGATGATTTTTCTCATAAGAGCAACCATAGCTACCATTTTTAATTTGCCTCTTCCTATTAATGATTCATAATAAATTCGAAG